>JAJYKH010000294.1 GCA_021788685.1 Deltaproteobacteria bacterium
CCTGGTGCTCACCGACATGACCATGCCCGGGAAGACCGGAGAAGACGTGGCCCGCGAGCTGCTGGTCCTGCGGCCCGGCCTGCCGGTCATCCTCTGCACCGGGTTCAGCGAGAGCATGAACGTCGAGAAGGCCAGGGCGCTGGGTATCCGCCAGCTCCTCATGAAGCCGGTCATCATGAGCGAGCTCGCCCGGGCGGTCCGGGCGGCGCTGGACGGGGCCAGCTGATTCATGGCAGAAACCCGGTTCATTTTGGCAGGAAATCTCATCGACGGCAGCGGCGCCGGGGTGCGCAGGGATGTTTACCTGGCGGTGAAGGACACGGTGATCACCGCCATCGGCCCGGCGGCGGACCTTCCCCGCCATGCCGGGGCTGCCGTCGACGACTTCTCGCACTGCACCATCCTGCCGGCCCTGATCGACTGCAGCGTCTCCCTGTCGCGCTCGCCCTCCGTGGACCCGAAGGTGCGGCTGGCCGAAGAGTCCGGCATGGAGCAGAAAACGGCCATGGTGGCGCGGCATCTCCGGGACTGCCATGCCCACGGCGTGCTGGGGGTGGCCGCGAGCGATGGCGAAAACGGCTTGGGGCTGGATGGCCCGGGAGGGACGGCGCCCGGCATGATCGACATCCGCACCGGCGATCTCTGCCGGGGCGGGCAGGATGATGGCGGCGATTTCCTCAGGATCGCCCTTTCCGGCAATATCGACGACGATGTCCCGCCTCCCCGGCTGGGCCATGACCACCTGTGCCGTCTTCTCCAGCACCGGGGCGGAAAGAAGGCGGTGGTGGTGGCCAACGGCAGGGAGCAGGTCGCGGCGGCGCTGGCCGCCGGCTGCGACGCGGTCGAGCAGGGGTACGGCATGGGCGGGGAGAATCTCCGGGAGATGGCGGCCAGGGGCGTGCTGTGGATTCCCGGCGTCCTCCGGGCCAGAAACGGACTGGACGGGGCGCGCGGCGGGGGGAGCGTGTGCTGCCGCTTCTCTCAGCGCTACGCGGCGCCGGGAAAGCCGGTCCCGGGCGCGGAGGCTTTCTGGAAGAAGGTGCTGGCCGACCAGCTGGCGCAGCTGCGCCTGGCCAAAGAGTTGGGCGTGAGGACAGCGGTGGGGACCGGTGCCGGCAGCGTGGGCATTCTCCACGGCGAAGCCATGGTCGAGGAGATGAAATTGCTCATCAAGGCCGGCTGGTCACTGGAGGAGGCCATCCGGTGCGCCTCCGAGAACGGCGCCAGGTTCTTCGGCATCGAGCGGCTGGGCATGCTTGCCGTCGGCCGGAGGGCCACCTTCCTGATCGCCAGGGGGTCGGTGAAGCAGCTGCCGAGAAAGCTCTCCTACCTGGAAGGGATCTATGTGGACGGCGCCCCAAGCGGGGCGTATCGGAAGGACCCGGTCAGGGCGGCATGACGGCATAGGGATCTCTGTTGACGGCGCCCCAAGCACTGCGTACTGTGCTGGGACGGGGGCGGGACGGCAGCACCGGCCATCGAGGGCGCCTGGGGGCGGTTCACCAGAAAAATATCTGAAGAATCTGAACCTGACCGTAACGGGCAAAGGGTTGGATATGAATGTAATTTTTACGGCAAGCAAAAAATCATTTTTTGCAACGATCGTTCTTCTCTTTTCTCTTTTACTCCTGAGCTCGTGCTCACACCAGAAGGAGAAAATCTTTAAAGACACGCGCACTTCCATGTACACGGTGGTCAGCATTACTGTCGTATCCGCCGATGGACAGAAAGCGCAGAAGGCGATCAATGATTCATACGATGAGCTCGACAGGCTGGCGCGGCTTTTGAATTTTTATTCGGACAGCAGTGAAATATCAATGATCAACAAAGCCGCAGGGGTAAAACCGGTGAAGGTATCGAAAGATACCATCGATATCTTGGAAAAATCAGTTTACACATCGGAAATGACCGAGGGAGCATTTGATGTCACGGTCGGCCCCCTGGTCAAACTTTGGGACCTGAAAAAGAAGATCATACCAGCGAAGAAAGAAATTGAAGAGAGGCAACGCATAGTCGGTTATAAAAATATTGTCATCGACAGAAAGGCCTCCACGGTCTTTTTAAAGAAAAAAGGGGTTCAGGTTGACCTGGGCGGCATCATCAAAGGATACGCCGTGGATCAAGTGGTGCGGGTGCTTCATCAAGACGGAATCTCATCCGGGGTCATCTCGGTGGGCGGGGAAATCAGGACGCTGGGGAAAAAACCGGATGGGAGCCTGTGGACAGTCGGAATTCAGAATCCAAGGGAGAAAAGCCCGGACGACAAGATCATCGCCACCATCGATCTCTCCGAAAAAGCCCTTTCGACCTCGGGCGATTACATCAGGTACTTCGAAAAGAACGGGGTTCGATATCATCATCTCCTGGACCCGAAGACAGGCTATCCTTCCCGCCAATGCGGAAGCGCCACCATCATTGCGAACGACAACACGACCACTGATGGCTTTTCCAAATTATTTATCCTCGGGCCGGAAAAAGGGCTGGCCGTTGCAAAGCGCGTGGGATTCGACGTCCTTTTTATCGACTGCAAGGGGAAAGTGGTGATGTCGGATGGGCTCAAGAACAAGATCAACTTCACGGATACTGGCGAATTTCACATTGCCCGGCAAGCGGGGAAACAGTGAAGGAGCCGGATGTGACGGCATAAAAAAAAGGGAACCAGCAGGTGCTGGTTCCCTCATGATTGTGATCGATGGCCCGCGCAATGCGGGCTTGAAATCAAGGAAGATCTCCTCCCTGGGGTTTACTTATGCTCCAGCTTTTCCCGGTCTGTTGAAGCCTCTCCCTCGTGGAGAGCCTTGAAATCTGTCTCTCCCTCGTGAAGAGCCTTTTTAAAGTCACGGATGCCCTTTCCAAGCCCCTGTCCTAACTCAGGAAGCTTCCCCGGGCCAAAAACCACCATGACAATGACCAGAATCACCACCAGGTGCAAGGGTTGGAACAGTCCTTCAAACATGGCTTGTTACCTCCTAATTACTCTAGAGACAGGACTACAAGAGCTTACCATGATCTTCGGGCGCCATCAATGTCTATTATGCGGGAGGATCTCTCCCAGCAATTCCTCGAGCTTCTCCGCCGGCACCGGCCGGCTGTACAGGTAGCCCTGGATCTCGTCACAGCCCCGCGAGTGGAGCAACGACAACTGATCCATCGTCTCCACCCCCTCGGCGATCACCTTGAGCTTCAGGCTGTGGGCCATGGCGATCACCGCGTTGACGATGGCCTCATCGTCGGGGTCCCGCACCAGCCCCCGGATGAAGGACTTGTCGATCTTCAGCTTATGCAGGGGCATTCGCTTCAGGTAGCTCAGCGAAGAATAGCCGGTGCCGAAGTCATCGATGGAGAAGTTGATGCCCATGTCGGTCAAACCCGCCAAATTGCGAAGGGTGAGATTGGTGTCCTGCATGGCGATGCTCTCGGTGATCTCGATTCCCAGCAGCTCCGGGCTGAGCTCGGTTTCCCGCAGGACCTGCCCCACCTTGTCCTGCAGGCTCGACTGCTGAAACTGCCCGGAAGAAAAATTGACCGAAACGCAGATGGTCCGGTGGCCTTTCTCCTGCCAGACCTTGTTCTGGGCACAGGCGGTGCGCAGCACCCATTCGTCCAGGTCGGCGATGAGGCCGATCTCCTCGGCCAGTTGGATGAAGCGCACCGGATCGAGCAGGCCCAGCTCGGGATGGCGCCAGCGCACCAGGGCTTCGGCACAGACCACCCGCCGGGTCGCGAGATCGACCAGCGGCTGGTAATGGACCTCCAGCTCCTGCCGCTCCAAGGCTTGACGCAGCCGGTTCTCGAGGATGATCCGTTCGAGGGTCCTGACGTTGATGGCCGGGCTGTAAAACTGGTAATTGTTCCGCCCCTCGTCCTTGGCCTGGTACATGGCGGCGTCGGCGTTCTTCAGCAGGGCCTCGGCATCGTCCCCGTCATCGGGATAGATGCTGATGCCGATGCTGGCCGTGATATGAAGCTGCTGCCCATTGACGAGAAACGGCTCCTTGAGGCTTGACTGGATCTTCTCCGCGATCCTGGTCACTTCCCG
>JAJYKH010000295.1 GCA_021788685.1 Deltaproteobacteria bacterium
GGCAGGGTGTTGACGAACTGGGCGGCGATGGATTCGGTGTCCACCGTCACCCGCAGGGTCACCGCCGCCATCTCCATGACCGAGTTGTGGCCGTGCTTGACAATGCTCCTGATAAAGGGCCCGGCCGACGTCTCGCTGATCCTGTCCTCGCTCTTATAGCAGACCCGGCCGCACGCCTCGATGCGGATGGCCGGGCTCTGTTGGTCGAGGTAATCGAGGACTTCGAAGGAGGACGGTACGATGCGCATGGTTCAGTCTCGTCGATGGGCTGAGTTTGAGAGCTCGCGAGGTTCGTCACCCCGGGGAAGGCCGGGGTCCAGGCTGTGCGCAGGCGTTAGGGACTGGATTCCGGCTTTCGCCGGAATGACGGAAAGGCTCCCGGAGCTTTGCCATATCACCCTGCTCAAGGCCTTCAGCACACGCACTTGCACTGGCTCTGGCCGGTGCGGCCGCGGTGCTCGCTCTGCCAGAAGGGCGACATTTCCCGCAGGTCGGCGATGATCTGCGGCACCTTGCTCACCACGTAGTCCACTTCCTCCTCGGTGTTGTAAATGCTCAGGCTGAAGCGGATGGAGCCGTGGGCCGCGGTGAAGGGCACGCCCATGGCCCGCAGCACGTGGGAGGGCTCGAGCGAACCGGAGGTGCAGGCCGAGCCCGAGGAGGCGCAGATGCCATATCGATCCAGGTGAAGGAGGATCGACTCGCCCTCCACGAACTCGAAGCTGATGCTCGCGGTGTTGGGCAGCCGCTGGGTTTCGTGGCCGTTGCGCATCGAATGGGGCACCTGGGCGAGGAGGTCCTTCTCCAGCTTGTCGCGCAGGGCGCGAACCCGGCTGTTCTCCTCCTCCATCTTAGCCGCCGCCAGCTCGCAGGCCTTGCCCAGGCCGATGATGGAAGCGACGTTCTCGGTGCCGCCCCGCCGGCCGCGCTCCTGGTGGCCGCCGACCATGAACGGCACGAACGGGGTGCCCTTGCGGGCGTACAGGACCCCGATCCCCTTGGGCGCATGCAGCTTATGGCCCGAGAGGGAAAGGAAATCCACCGGCACGCTGGCCAGGTCGATAGGGACCTTGCCCACCGCCTGCACCGCGTCGGTGTGGAAGAAGATGCCCCGGCTCTTGGCGATGGCGGCCATCTCGGCGATGGGGAAGACGACGCCGGTCTCGTTGTTGGCCCACATGACGCTCACGATGGCGGTCTCGTCGGTCAGGCTCTCCTCGTACTGCTTGAGGTCGAGGGTGCCGTCCCGGTCCACCGGCAGCTTGGTCAGCCGGTGCTTGTGGCCGGTGAGTCCGTCCAGGTTCTCCACCAGGTTTTTGACCGCCGGGTGCTCCACCCGGGTGGTGACGATGTGGTGCTTGCCGGGAAGGGACTGGAGGGCGGAGAGGATGGCGGTGGAATCACTTTCCGTGCCGCAGCTGGTGAAGATCAGCTCCTCGGGCCTGGCGCCGAGAAGGGCCGCGATCTTTTCCCGGGCCTGGTTTATCTTGGCGCCGACCTGGCCGCCGAAGGAATGCATGCTCGACGGGTTCCCGTAGAGATCCGAGAAGTAGGGCAGCATCTCCTCGAGCACCTCGGGGGCCACCCGGGTGGTGGCGTTGTTGTCCATGTAGACGACGCGGCTCATGGCTTTTCCTCCTCGACGATGAGGGAATCGAGCACCTGCTCCCTGAGCTTCTTCTCCACGTATTCCTTCAGGGTGGCCTGGGAGGCGACGCAGCTCACGCAGGCGCCGCGCAGGGAGACGGTCACGAAATCGCCGTCCACGTCGATCAGCTGGATGTCGCCGCCGTCCTTGCGCAGGGCCGGACGGATCTCCCGCTCCAGGACCTCCTCGATCATCTTCATCTTCTGGATGTTGGTCAGCCGCTTCCGGGGCCGCTCGGCCGGAGGCTGCTCCTTGCCCGCCGCCTCCTTGGCCGCGGCGTCGATCAGCTCCTGGATCCTGTCGTGGCACTTGCCGCAGCCGCCGCCCGCCTTCGTGAAGTTGGTCACCTCCTCCACGGTGCGCAGCTTGTTTTCCTCGATGGCCCGCCGGATCTCCAGATCGGTGACTCCGAAGCATTCGCAGACCAGCTCCCCCTGGGCCATGGGCAGCGGAATGCCGCGATAGTTGGCGATTGCGGCCTCCAGCGCCTCCCGGCCCATGACCGAGCAGTGCATCTTCTCCTTGGGCAGCCCGCCCAGGAACTCGGCAATGTCCTGATTCGTGATCTTCGCCGCCTCGTCCAGGGTCTTGCCCTTGATCATTTCGGTCAGGGCCGAGGAGGAGGCAATGGCCGAAGCGCAGCCGAAGGTCTTGAACTTGGCATCGGCGATGCGGCCCTCCGCCACCTTGATGGTGAGCTTCAGGGCGTCGCCGCAGGCGAGCGACCCCACCTCCCCCACCCCGTCCGGTTTTTCGATTTCACCCACGTTCCGTGGGTGAAGAAAATGTTCTTTGACCTTGTCCGTATACTCCCACATATCATGCACTCCTGATGAGCTGGTATCCATCCGGAAACGGTCTTTTCGCCCGATTGCTGCGTTGCTCAGTCGCCTGGAAATGCCCACGTACTGGGGCACGCTCCGCTTTCCAGGCTCCATCGCGCCTTGCACTCGAACGAAAATCCTCGTTTCTGGACGGACACCGCTGGCTGAAAACGGGCAGCCGGATCTTCGGCCGGGATTGGATGATTATACCAGAAATCGAAATCCCGAGGCCCGGCGGGCGGCTAACGATGGATAAGGCGTGGTTAACATAATTTTTCGCCCCCTAAAAAGCAATACAAATGGCAACGGTCAGCTGACCGCTTCATGCAGACGGCGCCAGAGCTGGGCCGCCAGCTCCGGGCCGATGCCGTCCACCTCTGCCAGCTCCTCCACGCTCGCCGCCTGCACCCGCTTCAGGCTGCCCAGAGTCTGAAGGAGCGCCTTCTTGCGGGCGGGGCCGATGCCGGGCACTTCGTCCAGGACCGAGGCCAGGGTCCGCTTCCCCCGCCAGCGGCGGTGGAAGGTGATGCCGTAGCGGTGCGCCTCGTCCCGGATCCGCATGAGGTAGAGCAGCACCGGCGCATGGCGGGGGAGCAGAATGGGGTTCTTGCGGCCGGGGCGGAAGAGCTTCTCCCCTTCCTCCTCCCGCTCCTTGGCGATGCTCGCCAACTCGATCGCACCCTCCAACCCCAGGTCGCGGACCACCGCCACGGCCACGTTGAGCTGACCCTTGCCGCCGTCGAGAAGGAGGAGATCCGGGAGGTCCCCCTCCTCCCGGCCCTTGGCCAGGCGGCGGTAAAGCACCTCCCGCATCATGGCGTAGTCGTCCGGACCCTGGGTCAGGCGGATCTTGAAATGGCGGTAGCGGCTGGTTTCCTTCTCGCCCGCCCGGAAGGACACCAATGACCCCACCGCCTGCTCGCCCGAGATGTTGGAGATGTCCAGGCATTCGATCCGCTCGGGCGCTTGTTTGAGTAGAAGGACCTGCTGCAGCTGCCCACCCAAGGCCTCCCAGGCCTGCTCCCGCTTCTCCCGGTCGGCGTGCACCTGGGCGGCGTTGCTCTGGGCCATCTGAAGGAGATGCACCCGGTCGCCCCGCTGGGGCACCTTGAGGTCCACCCTCCGGCCGCTCAGCTCCGAGAGCCATTCGCCGAGCAGATCCTGGTCCTCGGCGGCAAAAGGCAGCAGCACCTCGCCCGGCACCGGCCGCTCCCCGCCGTAGAAGCGCTTGACCACCTCGGTCAGCACCTCCGGGTCGTCACCCAGTGGGTCCGGCAGGCAGTAGGTGCTCACCCCGTTCACCACCCCGTGGCGGACGAAGAGCACCGAGACGGCCACCGCCGCCCCCTCCCGGGCGAAGCCGAAGACGTCCTGGTCCCGGAAGTGGGGGGCCACCATGGTCTGCTTTTCGAGCGTCTGCCGCAGGGCCTGCAGCCGGTCCCGGTAGAGGGCCGCCTCTTCGTAGCGCAGCTCCCCGGCGGCCCGGTTCATCTTCTCTTCCAGCTCGCCCATGAGCTGCCGGTTCCGGCCTTCGAGCACCATGAGCATCCCCGCCACCGCT
>JAJYKH010000296.1 GCA_021788685.1 Deltaproteobacteria bacterium
TCGCTGAACCCGGTGCAGAGGATGACCGGCAGGCCGGGCCGCAGGACCAGCAGCTCGCGGGCCACGTCTTCTCCGGTCTTCCCGGGCATGGTCATGTCGGTGAGCACCAGGTCGAAATCCCGGGGCCGCTCCCGGAAGGCGGCCACCGCCTCGGCGGCATCCCCGAAGGGCTCGGCCCGGTAGCCGAGATTCTGGAGGAGCGACCGCAGCGCGGCCAAGGTCATGGGATCGTCGTCCACCAGCAGCACCCGTTCGCTGCCGGCGGGCAGCGGCGCCGGGGCCGCCTCCTCTTCCGCTGGCGCGGCGGCGGCCACCGCGGGCAGGTAGATGTGGAATGCCGCGCCCCTCCCCGGCGCGCTGGCAACGGTGATCCCCCCGTGCAGGCCCCTGACGATGCCATGCACCATGGCCAGCCCCAGGCCGGTGCCTTCGCCCATTTTCTTGGTCGTGAAGTAGGGATCGAAGATCCGTTCCTGGATTTCCGGAAACATGCCGATGCCGGTGTCGGCCACCGTGAGCAAAATGTAGCGCCCGGGGGCAGCGAGGTTCTTGCTTGCCAGGTCCCCTGCCGCAAGCTCCACCATCTGGAGGCGGACAGTGAGGAGGCCGCCCTTTTCCCGCATGGCGTGGTATGCGTTGGTGCAGAGGTTCATGGTCACCTGCTGGATCTGGGTGGGGTCGGCCAGCACCGGCTCGCAGCCCGGATCGATCTCCTCGCGGATGGCGATGGAGGTGGGGATCGAGGCGCGCAGGAGCTTGAGCGACTCCTTGATCACGAGCTGCAGCCGCAGGGGCCTGAGCTCCTGTTCCCCCTGGCGGCTGAAGGTCAGGATCTGCTGGACCAGCTCCCTGGCCCGCTTGGCGGCGATCAGCACCTGCTTGAGGTCGGAACCGGCGGCCGCGTCGGCCGGAAGACCCGACAGCGCCATCTCGGTGAAGCCGAAGATCGGGGAGAGGATGTTGTTGAAGTCGTGGGCGATGCCGCCGGCAAGCGTCCCCAGGGCCTCCATTTTCTGGGCCTGGCGCAGCATGGTCTCCAGCCGCGCCTTTTCTTCCAGCTCATGGCGGGAGCGGGTCAGGTCGTGCAGGGTCATCAGGATGCTCACCGGCCGCTGGCCATTTTCGCCGCGCACGATCTTTACGGTGATCTGGATGGGCCGGCCGGCGGGGTTGAAGGGGTCATCGGCCTCCATGATGATCACCGCGTCACGCAGCTTATTCTGAGCCTCGCAGACGGGGCAGGGCATGGTCTCGCCTTCGGGGTGGACCACCGACTCGATATGGCGGCCGATGACCGCCGCCGGCTCACTCCCGGCCATGCGGGCAAAGGCCTGGTTGGCGCGGATGATGCGGCGGTTCACGTCGAGCAGGTAGATGGGATCGTCGGTGGCGTCCATGGCGGCCGCCCATTCCAGCGCCGCTTGCTCCAGGGCCTGCTCGGCGTGGTTCTGCTCGGCCACCCCCCTGCGGAGCTTGGCGTAGCCGAAGCAAAAAACCGCCGCGCCCATGAGCCAGAGCAGGGCGTGGACGGCGACCATCATGCGCCGGTGTCCGGCCGTGGCGGCGTAATACGGACCAAGCGGCACGGCGACGCTCAGCCCGCCCCGGATGTCGCCTTCGTGGTAACCTTGGGCGGCATGGCATTTCAGGCATTCCTTCCCCACCACCAGCCGGCGCATGAGCCGGAGATAGGGAGCGCCATCAATGGTGGCCTCCGCAACCACCTCCTGCTCCCCGCGGGCAAAGGCCTCCAGTGCCCGGCGTTCCCAAGGGTCCGGCGCATTATGGGGGTTGAGCGGGTTGAGGCTGGTGATGTGGCCCTGCACCCCATCCGTTTTACGGGCAAGCGCATGGACCTGCCGGGTCATGTAAGCCGGGTTCATCAGGGTCAGACGGCGTCCGGAGGGGGTGACGAGGTCCCGCTCCGGTATCTGGGCGAGATAGGGATTGGGCGGGGTGCTCGGGGTGACCGGGACATAGATGCCGCCCAGGCGGGCGGCCCACCGCCGAAAGAGGACGTCCTTGTCGAGGCTGGTTCGCGCCGCGAGGCTGGCGAGGCGGTATACCTCCTGCTTTTCGTTCCAGAGGCTCCACAGGCACGAGGCAACAACCACGGCCAGCCAGCAGAGCTGGAGCAGAATGGCGGCGCGCCGCAGCTGGCGCAGGGTCCTGCTGACGGAAGACATGGAGCTCCCCCTCCCCGAATGGATACGCCCCCTCAGGCTTTTCCCGGCAGTCGGTTATAGCATGAACCGCGATACCTTTCCCATGAATTCAAAATGATGGGCCGAAAATTCGGATCCATGGGACATCGTGAGAGCCCACGCGGGATGGGCGGCTCCTCTTGGTTTCGCGGGATCGGGGCGACCACTTGGCTGCGGCGGCCGTTGGCCTTCGGATCACCGCGCCCGGAAGCCCCTTTTCCCCCGCCCCGCAAAGCCCGACTCCGGGTCGTATCCCTCAACGACCAGCAGATGCTCGCCGGCTAACTCCACTCCAACCCGCCCGGTGAGCTCCCCGGCCCCGCGGCCCGGTGCCAGGGCGAAGCCCCTCTCGACCCCGTTTGGCCCGAGCAGGGCCGCCCTGACCTGAAACCGCCGGTAATCGTAGCGGCCGCCGGCCCCGGCCGGGCAGCCGCAGGCGAGCGCCACCTGGACGCGCACGATCAGCTCGCTGCCGGCGGCAACGGTCTGGCCGGGAGCCGGGGAGAGGATCTGGAGGCAGAGGCCGGCGTTCATGGTTTCAGGGTGACGGCCCACAGGGCCTGCTGGATGCTCCCTTGAATGGTTGCCTTCTCGGGGATGGATAGGCCGGACGACCCCCGGAGTCGATAATCTACCCGCCTGGCTCTCGGTCATCCAGCTTTCTGTGTTTCCTCCATATCTTCACGGAACGGGAAGGACGTGGCCGGCACGCTTTTCGAGATCGGCCTTGACGGTCTTTCCCGCCCTCCTGGTACAATGAAGTGAAGCCCCATGCAGCTTTCCGGGCGGGGGGCTCCGTCCTTCCAGGCCTCCCTCGCCGCCTTTCGGCGCCGCCTTCCCGATCGTCCGCCCTCGAAATCGATGCCAGACGAGCAACTTCCAAGGCCCTTACGTCTTTTCGGTTTCTTTGCGCAATTCAGGAGAGGGGAAGGGCGGCGGAAGCGCACCGGGACATGAAGCGGCGGGAGCGGCCCAAGGTGGCCCCGCTCCATGGTCTCCGGGCCGGTTTGCCCCTCATCGGTATTTGCCAGGATCACCAGCATCTTCCCGGCGGACCCTGCGGGAAGGGGAGGAGGCCATGAAAACGATTGGCGCCCTAACGGTTTTTCCGGTGCTGGCTGCGACCGGCTTCCTCATGTTCATCTATTCGGGGCTCTGGAACGTTGCCGCCATGATCCCCCATTCCGGTCCGGTCCGATGGGTGCTGGACACCATGACCTTAAGCTCGGTGCGGGCCCGCGCCGGCGGAATCGTCCCTCCCCCACGGGGCCGCTCCGACAAGAACCAAGGGTTTCTGTTGTACGACCGGCTCTGCGTCCACTGCCATGGGGCCCCGGGCGTCTGCGCCTCCGAGGTCGGTCTCGGCCTGGGGCCGGAGCCGCCGTCGCTTGCGACCCGGGTCGGCCGGTGGCGGGACCGGGAGCTGTTCTGGATCATGGGCCACGGCCTCCGGTCAACCGGCATGCCGTCCTTCGGCGCGACCCGTGCCGACGAGGAGCTGTGGAGCGTGGTCGCGTTCCTGAGAGAGCTGCCCTCCCTGTCCCCGGAGGCATACCTGCTCCTGAGGGAGCGGTCCGAGGCCGGCCAGGGGGACCAGCCTTCTCCGCAGGCACCGCGGCCGGAAGAGGAGCGCCCCTTCGAGCAGAAGGAGGACATACAGCGGCAGGCGATCTAGTGTCTGTCCGGAAACGGTCTTTTCGCCCGATTGCTGCGTTGCTCAGTCGCCTGGAAATGGTCACGCTAGGACTGTACACTCCGCTTTCCAGGCTCCCGCGCGCCTTGCACTCGAACGAAAATTCCATGATCTCGCAAAAACCTCCAAGCTCC
>JAJYKH010000297.1 GCA_021788685.1 Deltaproteobacteria bacterium
ATCCGCGCCTCCGCCACCACCGAGCTGATCTTCAAGGACTGCCGCATCCCCAAGGACCGGCTGATCGGCCGTCAGGGGCTCGGGTTCATCACGGTCATGAAGACCCTCGACCTTTCCCGGCCGGGGATCGCCGCCTTGGGCGTGGGGCTCGGCCAGGCCGCCCTCGACGAGGCGGCCCGCTATGCCAAGCAGCGGGTGCAGTTCGGGAAGCCCATCATCTCCTTCCAGGCGATCCAGCACATGCTGGCGGACATGGCCGTGCAGGTGGAGGCCTCGCGCGCCCTGGTCTACGCGGCAGCCAAGCACATCCAGGCCCATCCCGAATCGATGTCCAAGGCCTCCTCCATGAGCAAGGTCATGGCGACCGACATGGCCATGAAGGTGACCACCGATGCGGTGCAGGTGCTGGCCGGCTACGGCTACATGCGGGAGTACCCGGTGGAGAAGATGATGCGCGATGCCAAGATCCTCCAGATCTACGAAGGCACGAACCAGATCCAGCGCAACGTGATTGGTCAGGAATTGAATAAAGAGTACAGCAAAGGCTGAGGCGTTGGAGGTTTGAGGTTGGAGATTGGAGGCAAAGGCAACAGCCTCAAACCTCAAGCGAAGCGCTCCTCCAACCTCCGGCATCGAGCCCTCCGTTTGAGCTAAGCCCGGAAAGATGGATCTTCCGCCCAGGTGAATATGTCGATGAAAATCCTCGTCTGCATCAAACAGGTGCCGGACGCGAAAGACGTCCGGCTGGACCCCGTGACCAACACCATGGCGCGGGATGGCGTGCAGTCCATCATGAACCCGTACGACCGCCATGCCCTCGAGGAGGCGGTCCGCTTGAAAGAGGCGCACGGCGGCTCGGTGACGGTGCTGAGCATGGGGCCGCCCCAGACCGAGGCCACATTGCGGGACGCCATCTCCTGCGGGGCGGACGAGGCGGTGCTCGTCTCCGACCGCGCCTTTGCCGGCGCCGACACCTGGGCCACCACCTACACCCTGGCCAAGGCCATCGAAAAGGTCGGCGGCTGCGACCTGATCCTCTGCGGCAAGCAGGCCATCGACGGCGACACCGCCCAGGTGGGCCCCGGGCTTGCCGAGCGGCTGAGCCTGCCCTATATCACCTGCGTGCGCAAGGTGACCGGCTGCGAGCCGGGGCTGATCCGGGTGGAACGGCTCATGGACGACGGCTACGACGAGGTGGAGCTGCCTCTGCCGGCCCTCCTTACCGTGGTCAAGGAGATCAACGAGCCGCGGATCCCATCGCTCAAGGGCAAGATGCGGGCCAAGAGCGCCAAGATCGTCACCCTCACCGCCGAAGCCATCGGCGCGGACCCGGCCGCCCTCGGGCTGAAGGGCTCCACCACCCAGGTGGTGCGGGTCTTCTCGCCGGAGGCGCGGGGCGCCCGGGAGATGCTCACCGGCACGGTGGACGAGCAGGTGGCGCAGCTGGTGGTCCGGCTGGAAAAAATCCTGTAAACACGTGAAGGCGATTCATCATGCTACGGATTGACAAGGAAGCCTGTATCGGCTGCGGCCTCTGCGAGCAGAACTGTGCCTTCGGGGCCATCACGGTGGTGGACGGGACCGCCCGGGTGGGCGACAACTGCACCCTGTGCGGCACCTGCGTCGACAACTGCGAGGTCGGGGCACTGAGCATCGAGCGCGAGCAGAAGGAAAAAGGCGATTTCGGCGACTGGTCCGGGGTGTGGGTCTTTGCCGAGTTCCGCCACGGCCGGATCGCGCCGGTTTCCTTCGAGCTGCTCGGCATCGGCCGGAAGCTGGCCGACAAGCGGGGGGTGAAGCTCGCCGCGGTGCTCCTGGGCAACGGCCTGGGCGATGCCCCCCGGAAGCTGGTGGGATATGGCGCCGACCGGGTGTACGTGGCCGAAGGGCCGGCCCTGGCCCACTTCACCGACGACGTCTACGGCAACGTCCTGGCCGATCTCGTCCGGGAGCACAAGCCCGAGATCGTGCTCGCCGGGGCCACCGCCATCGGCCGCTCCTTCATTCCGCGGGTGGCGACCATCCTGGGCACCGGCCTCACCGCCGACTGCACCGACCTGGACATCCGGGCGGAAGACGGGGCCCTGCTCCAGACCCGGCCCGCCTTCGGCGGCAACATCATGGCGACCATCGTCTGCCCCCACACCCGGCCCCAGATGTCCACCGTGCGGCCGATGGTCATGAAGCCGAACGGGTTCGATCCCTCCCGGCAGGGCGAGATCATCGCCGTCACCCCCGCCCCGGAGCGGCTGGCCTCCCGGGTGAAGGTGCTCCGGAGCGTGGCCGAGAAGGGCGAGCAGGTCAACCTCACCGAGGCGGACGTGGTGGTGGCCGGCGGCCGCGGCCTGGGCGACCCCAAGGGCTTCGACCTGGTGCGGGAGCTGGCCGACGTGCTGGGCGGGGCGGTCGCGGCCTCCCGGGCGGCGGTGGACAGCGGCTGGATTCCCTATCCGCACCAGGTCGGCCAGACGGGCAAGACGGTCTGCCCCAAGCTCTACATCACCTGCGGCATTTCCGGGGCCATCCAGCACGTGGTGGGGATGCGCTCCTCCGACACCATCGTCGCCATCAACAAGGACCCCGAGGCCCCCATTTTCGATGTGGCCACCTACGGGCTGGTGGGCGATCTGTTCGAGATCCTGCCCAAGCTGATCGCGACCATGCGGGAGAAGCGGGCCTGAGCCCGGAAGGAGCAACCATGACGGGCCTCAACGGGAAAACCGCCCTGGTGACCGGCGGCAGCCGGGGGATCGGCCGGGCGGTCTGCGTGCGGCTGGCCGCGGCCGGCGCCCGGGTGATCATCAACTACGCCGGCAACCAGGCCGCCGCCGAGGAAACGGCAGCCGCCGTGCGGGATCTCGGGAGCGAGGCGGTGCTGGCCCGGTTCGACGTGGCCGACTCCGCCCAGGTCCAGGAGGGGATCAAGCAGGCCACCGCCGACGGGAGCCAGATCGACATCCTGGTCAACAACGCCGGGATCACCCGCGACGGGCTCCTTGCCACCATGAAGGAGGAGGACTGGGACCTGGTGCTCCGGACCAACCTGAAGGGGGCGTACAGCTGTATGAAGGCGGTCTGCCGGCCGATGATGAAGAAGCGCTGGGGGCGGATCATCACCGTCACCTCGGTGATCGGCGCCACGGGGAACGCCGGCCAGGCCAATTACGCGGCGGCCAAGGCGGGGCTGGTGGGCCTCACCAAGTCGCTCGCCCGCGAGCTGGCCACCCGGGGGATCACCGTCAACGCGGTGGCGCCCGGCTACATCGACACCGACATGACCCGCGGCCTGCCCGAGCAGGTCAAGGCGAAGATCCTGGGCGAGATCCCCATGCAGTCCCTGGGGACCCCCGAGGACGTGGCCGGGGCGGTCGGTTACCTCGCCTCGGAGGAGGCCCGCTACGTGACCGGGCAGGTCATCCACGTCAATGGCGGCATGTTCATGGGATAACGTGGAAGCGCCCACGGGGCCGCATCTGCTTGGTCATCGGCCTGTTCGCATAGTAGGCATAGCGAAGGCCTCTTCCTCGCATCTGTGGCCCCTGTGAACGCTTCCAGGCGAGAGAACTTGAGAAATGCAGGTTTTGTTGAAATAAATTACACAGGCAAAAGTCGGGGCAAGATTCGGTCCCGGTCGGGCTCAATAGGGAGCAGAGAAATCAAGAGGAGAAGGTGTCATGTCTGCTGAAATCGAGAAGAAACTCATCGACATCATTGTTGAGCAGCTCAGCGTGGACCGGGACAAGGTCGTGCCCGGCGCTTCCTTCGTGGACGACCTGGGCGCGGATTCCCTGGACCTGGTCGAGCTGATCATGGCCATGGAAGAGGCCTTCGATGTCGAGATCGCCGATGAGGTGGCCGAGAAGATCGTCACGGTCCAGGATGCGATCAACCATATCAAGACGGTGAAGGGATAAGAGCGGACCTGCCGCCGCGCAGCAAGGGAGCACCTGATGAGCAGAAGAGTGGTGGTAACGGGGGTCGGGCTGGTGACCCC
>JAJYKH010000298.1 GCA_021788685.1 Deltaproteobacteria bacterium
CGGGCGGACAATCGCGGGGAGGGGCGGGGCGCTGTTTCCCTGAACGGCTTCCTTGCATGGTGGTGAGGGGGAAGCCTGGAGGTTGGAGGTTAGAGGTTGGAGGTTTGAGGAAACGGCAAAAAAACCTATTTGGAGGCCATTGCCTCAAGCGAAGCGCTCCTCCGACCTCAAGCGGAGCGGTCCTCCAACCGCGAAGCGCTCCTCCAACCGCGAAGCGATTAATACACCGTCAGCTTGTAGAGGATGTGGTGATGGTATTCCGGCCAGGCGGACTCCTTCACGGGTTTGGGGCCGGGGGGAACGGCCTCGGCCGAGGCGGCGATCAGCCTCCGGGGGTAATTGCCGGCGAGGAGCGCCTTTTTTTCCGCCTCGGTGCGCGGGACCCGCGCCAGGTAGCAGCTCTCCCCCTTGGCGAACAGGCTCTGCACGGCTGAAACCAGCAGACTGATAGACTGCCACCGCTTCCCCGCATCGAAATCCTTCTTCACCTGCTCCTCGCTCAGGAACAGGTACCACTTCCCCTTGATCTTCCGCACCACCATGCCGCTTTGCATGATCCGCAGGGCGGTGGCCGATTCGAGAATGGCCGGGGTGCAGGATGGGGCGGTTCCGGGGGTGGTCCGGCCCTTGGCGATCTGGTCGTTGCAGCTCGGCACCTTGTCGGCGTACTCGGCAAAGCCCAGGCAGGTTGCGGCGGGCCAAAGGGCGGTCAAAAGAAGAAGGGCGGCGAAACGGATCGGCTTCATGTCGGTTCCCACGGTTGAATGAGCGGGAGATCATGGGTGATTTCCCCACCAGGACAAGGGTATGCCGAACGGTTGCCGAAAAGCAAGAAATTTTGGAGGGTTGCGCGGACCGGCCAGGAAGGGAAGGGCCACGGCCGGATCAATTTTCCCGGCGCAATCGATGGCCGGGTTTGGAGCCAGCGATGCCCAGATCCTAGCGATTAGCGTCGGCAGCAGTGCCGGCAAAGCGGCCTGCGAGCTGGACTGGTGCTCCGCGAGCAGGCCGCTGACAAAAGAGATGGGTGCCCTGTGACCGTTTACCTATCGCCTCGTCACCCGGTACCCCTTGTCCCGGAGCAGCTCGATCAAGCCATCCGGGCCGATCAGGTGGGCCGCGCCGACGATTACCAGGGCGTCTTCCCGGCCTTGCAGCAGCTCTTCCACCCGGGGCAGCCAGCTCCGGTTCCGCCGGGTGATCATCGTGTCGTAGATGCGCGGAAACCCTCCGAAGGACTTTTGGGTCAGCTGCTCCATCAGGCCGGCATCTCCCGACTGCCAGGCGCGCGCCAGCTCCCCGGCCATGTCCCTGGTGGCCCCGAGCTCGGTGAGCGTCTGGCGCACCAGCGCATCCTGGTCTTCTTTGTCCAGCTCGGACAGCAACCCGAGCTGGAAATCGACGGGCTCGAAGGGGATGATCCGTTTCCCGTCCCTCCGGGCCAGGTCGTAGAAGTGCTGGTCCACCCCGTTCTGGGGGGAGAAGCCCAGCCGCTGGTACTCGAAGACCGCCAGGGCGAGGGCGCACATCCAGGGGCGGAACCGCTCGAAATTGGCCTCCGGCAGGCCGGCGGCGGCGAGATACCGGGACAGCCGGCGGAAGGTGTCTTCGCTCAGGTGGCCCTTCAGGCTATCGCCCTCGGGCAGGAGGGCCCGCTGCATCAGCTTGCGCTGGAAATCAGGCCCCTGCATCGCCCCCAGGTCCGTTTCGAAGGCAACGGCCTTGCTCCGCCGGTAGGCTTCCTCGATGGGCTCCGCCAGAGGGTAGGAGCCGGCGCTCAGGGCGTGCATGGAGCCGAGAAGGAAGACGGTGCTGTGGCCGGTCTCGACCGCCCAGAGCAGGCCCTTGCTGCCCTGGGCCAGGGCCGCTTGGGCCTGGAAGAGGAGAAGGAGGGCGATGGCCGGAAGGAGGAGGGCGCGGCGGCTTGCTCGGGGCGAAAATTTCATGCGTTGTCCTCGGATGCAGGGATCGGATGGAGCCACCCGGTTCGGTTGCGAAGCCGGCGAAGAAAAAATTTGGCGTATTGTCGCACAATTCCGTGTCAGCCGCCAAGAAAAAAGCTGACCCTGCGGGCCTTTCCGCCGCTGGTACGCCTTCGCCCCATTTTCCCCTATACTGGAAAGAAAACCCATGGAGGTCGAGCATGGACACGGAAACGGTCACACTGGACGCGGAGCAGGTCGGGCGCGAGCAGCTGCTGGCCCTGCTGGCCGGGGGCAACGCTCACATGCCGTTCGACACGGTGGCGGCGGAGATGCCGGCCTCGGCGATCAACGCCAGGCCGCGCCATTACAACTACACGCCGTACCACCTGCTGGAGCACATGCGGCGGGCCCAGTACGACATCCTGGAATTCGTCAGGAACCCCGATTACGAGTCGCCGCCCTACGAGGAGTTCTGGCCCCCGGAGGAGGAGACCGCCGACGAGGCGGAGTGGGAGGCGTCGGCGGCGCGGTTCCGGGAGGACCTGGACGCGGTCATGAAGCTGGTGAAATCGTCCGCATGGTCCCTCGGGGCTGAAATCCCCCACGCCCCGGGCTACACCTACATCCGGGAGTTCCTCCTGGTGGCGGACCACAACGCCTACCACCTGGGGGAGCTGGCCGCGCTGCGGCTCATCCTGGGCGCCCCGCCGCCGGAACGCTGGTAAGCGGCCGCAGGGGACCGCATCTCCTTTGTCATCGGCCTGTTCGCATACTCGTGCAGAGCGGACAGGCCTCTTCCTCGGATCTGCGGCCCCCTGCGGCCGCTTACGGGAGGGGGGATCAATCAGCCAGCTGCTGAGGGATTTCCTGATGGACACATGAAGAAGAAGCTCGTTCTGGCCATGGTGGGGCTGCCGGCGCGGGGCAAGTCCACCATGGCCCGGAAGCTGGGCCGGACCCTGGAGCTGGACGGGATCTCGGTGCGGGTCTTCAACAACGGCGACCTGCGCCGGCGGCTGGGGCAGGGAAACACCTCCCACCCGGAGTTCTTCTCGCCCCGGAATCCCGAGGGGGTGCGCCTCCGCGAGAAGATCGCCCGGCTGAACCTCGACTACGCTCGCATCTTTCTCCAGGCAGGGGGCGAGGTGGCGATCATGGACGCGAGCAACGTCTCCCGCGCCCGCCGGCAGCTCATCGCCGCCACCTTTCCGGAGGTCCCCATCCTGTTCGTCGAGTGCATGAACGCCGACGAGGAGGCGCTGGAGGCCAACTTCGAGCGCAAGGCGACCCTGGAGGAGTTCAAGCACCTGAGCCGGGCGGAGGCCCTGGCGAGCTTCATGCAGCGGGTCGCCTATTACGAGGCGATCTGCCAGCCCCTGTCGGACGAGCCCAACCGGCTGCTGGTGGACTCCTTCGAGAACTGGATCCTCCAGGAGCGGATCTCGGAGGTCCTGCCCTACTACGACCGCATCCGCGACATCGTCACCACCCGGGTGGTGCGCAACCTCTTCCTGGTGCGCCACGGCGAAACGGCCTTCAACCTGGAGGACCGGATCGGCGGCGACTCGGAGCTCACCGAGCGGGGCCGGGAGCAGGCGCGGGCGCTGGCCGGCTACTTCGCCCGCCAGCGCATCCCCCTCATCTTCACGAGCGAGCAGCGGCGGACCGTGCAGACGGCGGCGATCATCGCCGAGCGGCAGGAGCGCTGCTCGATTATCTCCCTTCCGGAATTCAACGAGATCGACGCCGGGGTCTGCGACGGCATGAGCTACCAGGAGATCCGGGAGCGGCTGCCCGAGGTGGCCGAGGCCCGGAACCGCAACAAGTACTGGTACGAGTACCCGGGCGGCGAGGGCTACGGCTCCATGGAAAAGCGCATCCACCGGGGGCTGAAGAAGGTGTTCTACCTGAACGACTACGAGTACGACATCATGATCGTGGGCCACCGGGCGGTGAACCGCATGATCCTTTCCGACTTCCTCTTCCGCCGCAAGGAAGACGTGCCTTACATCCACATGCCCCAGGACCGCTACTACCACCTGGTGATCGACCCCT
>JAJYKH010000299.1 GCA_021788685.1 Deltaproteobacteria bacterium
TCCTGATGACGGATCCGGTGCCCCGGCACTATCGGACTGATGGCTCAATCAACATTTTCGGCAGGTTTAACAGCAGGCTTGAGCAGAACCTGAACCGGTGCCGAGGGTTAATGCTTCATTTCCTTGAATCGATGACTTACCGCCCGAGCTGCCACAAACTGCGGCCGAGCCATGTGTCACCCATCGTCCATCCGCACGTCTCCTTTGTCGGCAACCGTTCGGTAGAGCCCACTGTGATCGAACGGTCGCCTTCGGGATCTGGCGCCCGGACGAACGCTCACGGATTCAGGCAGAAGGTCGTGGGCACCGACGGATTTCCTTCGGCTCGCTCGATGGTCGGCCTCGCAAAAGAGGCCGGGGACCGGTGCTTGCTGCCATGTGTCCGAATTATCTCTGATTGCCATTTTTCACAAAGTATCTAGAATGAGCGGAAAACAATCCGGAGCTTCCCTTGCACACAGATCGCCCCCCGGAACTAGGCTGTGGTCTCCCCTCAAGGGTAAGCGGGCACCGTCCACCGCATCTCCTTTGTCAGAGACCTGCTCGCGGAGCACTCGTCCAGCTTGCAGGCCTCTTTCGCGGATCTGCGGCACCCTGCGACCGCTTATAAATAAAAGATGGTACAGCTTCGGGGGCTCTTACCCCGTGATTGGCACCTCAAAGCGCTTCGTCGATTGTTACCTGCAAGCAGGTTGCCATTTTTCCAGTCTCGCCCGCCGGGTCCGGAGACATGCGAGCTCATCCTGAGTCCTTCAAAACCCTTGACAGGAGATCAGGTTTTTAATTAAATGCTGAAATACTTTTTTTGGGTGCTGAGCATGCTTCGCCGAACCACTTTCTATTTTCTTTTTTTCCTTTTATCATTCGCGTTTCCGGTTTCTTCCGAAGCGGAGGAAAGCCCCGGCACGCCCGCGGTCTGGACCCTTCCGGAGGCGGTGCGCTTTGCGGTGGCGAACAACCCGGACGCCCGGATGGCCATGAGCCGGATCGAAGCGGCCCAGGCCGCCATCACGGCCGAAAAGGCCAGCTTCTATCCGCAGCTTTCGCTCGAATCGGGCTACAGCCAGACCGACAACCCGATGTACTCCTTCGGCAACATTCTCAACCAGGGGGCCTTCTCTCCCGGCATCAACTTCAACGACCCCGGCCGCACCGACGATCTCAACGTGGGTGTCCGGCTCGGGTACCGGCTGTACAACGGCGGCCGCGATCTGGCGGGGCTGCGGGCGGCCACCGCCCAGGAGTCGGCCTCCCGGTGGGACTTCGGGGCCGTGCAGGCCCAGCTCGCCTTCGAGGTGGTGCGGGTCTTCAACCAGATGGTGGAAGCGGAAGACATGATCAAGGCCCACCAGGCCGCCCTGGACGCCATCACCGCCTCCCTGGCGGTGGCCCGGGCCCGGTTCGAGGAAGGGGTCCTGCTCAAGGCCGATTTGCTCGATCTCGAGGTCCAGGAGGCGAAATACCAGGAAGACCTGATCCATGCCCGGCACGCCCTCGATCTCGCGCAGACGGGCTTCAGAAACCTGCTGGGCCTCCAAGCGGGGGCGGTGGCCATCGAGGCGGATTCCGGCCGTGACCAGGAGGTCCCCGCGCCCACGACCGACTTCGAGGGACGCGACGAGGTCAAGAGCGCCGACGCCATGATCCGGGCCGCCGAGGCGCAAGTCCGCCAGGCCCGCGCCGGCTACTACCCGGCCCTCGACAGCTATGCCGGCTATACCTCCGAAAAGGGGTGGGAGACGGGCGGCTCCGGGGATTCCTGGCAGGCGGGGGTCAAGCTGAGCTACAACCTCTTCGACGGCCGGCGGACCTCCGCCGAGGTCGCCCGGAGCACCGCCATGCTCGCCCAAGCGCGGGAGCAGAAACGCAAGGCCCTGCTCGCGGTCGGCCTGGAGGTCCAGCAGGCCGAGCTGGCCCTGAAGGAAGCGGAGGCGCGGCTGCAGGTGGCGGAAAAAAGCGTGGGGCAAGCCGAGGAAAGCGCCCGGATCAACCGGGCCCGCTTCCAGGAGGGGGTGGTGCTGGCCTCCGACCTGATCGCCGTGGAAACCCGGCTGACCGATGCCCGGGTGCGCCGGGCCGTGGCCGAAAGCTCCCGCCGGGTGGCGGTCGCTGCCCTGCGGCGGGCGGAGGGTCTCCCGCAGTTCCCGGGCTCGTCGCCCCAGGCCCGGTAGTCATCCTGCCGGAAAAACAGGCTCACGCACTCCCTCGGATCACCCGAAGATTCCCTAGTCAAGGACCCATTCATGCACAGACACCGCCTTCTTTCCCTCCTCTGCGCCTGCTTTCTCCTGCTCGCCGCCGGCTGCAAGCAGCAGCACCCCCAAGGGCAAGCCGGCCCCAGCCTGCCGCCGGCCAAGGTGCGGGTGGCCACCCTCGCCCAGCAGTCCGCCAGCGCGCCGAACGAGGTGTCGGGCAGCGTCGAGGCCCTGGAGCGGGCCACCATCGCCGCCAAGGTGACCGGCACCATCGTGGACCTGCCGGTGGTGCTCGGCTCGCAAGTCAAGAAGGGGGACCGGCTGGCCAGGATCAGCGCCGGCGAGATCACCGCCCGGGTTTCCCAGGCCGAGGCCCAGCTGGCGCAGGCCCGCCGGAATTACGAGCGGGAAAAGCGCCTCCTCGCGAAAGAGGCCTCCACCCCGGAAACGGTCAAATCCATGCAGGATGCCCTGCGGGTGGCCCAGGCCGGCTACGACGAGGCCCGGACCATGACCGGCTACACTACCATCGTCGCCCCGTTCGACGGCCAGGTGGCGATGAAGATGGTCAACGCCGGCGACCTGGCGACCGCGGGCACCCCGCTCCTGGTCCTGGAAAACAACCGGCAGCTCCAGGTGGTGGCGGCGGTGCCGGAGGGGCTGGCCCTGAAGGTCCGCGTGGGCGACAAGCTGCCGGTGCGCCTGCCGGCAGCCGGCCTGGAGACCACCGGGGAAGTCCGCGAAATCGCGCCGGCGGCTGATGCGGTCTCGCGGACGACCATGGTGAAGATCAAGATCGAGGGCGGGGCCGAGGTGCGGCCGGGGCAATTCGCCAAGGTGCTCCTGCCCGGCGCCCGGGTGGAGACCCTCATGGTGCCGGCCGCGGCGGTGAGCCGGTTCGGCCAGATGGAGCGGGTCTGGGTGGTCCAGGACGGGACCGCCCGACTGCGGCTGGTGCGCACCGGCGAGCGGGCAGGGGGCCAGGTGGAGATCCTGGCCGGGCTCAACCCCGGCGACCGGATGATCGTCCAGGGCTATGAACGGTTGAGCGACGGCCAGCCCGTGCAGGTCCTGCAATGAGCAAGGGCAACACCCATCCCCAAGGCTTCGCCGGGCGGCTGGCCAATCTGTTCATCGACTCCAAGCTGACCGCCATCGGCATCATCGCCTCCCTGCTCCTGGGGGTCATGGCGGTGGTCCTGCTGCCCCGGGAGGAAGAGCCGCAGATCAAAGTGCCCATGATCGACGTCATGGTCGCCATGCCCGGGGCCACCCCCAAGGAGGTGGAGGAGCGGGTTTCCATCCCCATGGAGAAGCTCCTGTACGAGATCCCCGGGGTCGAGTACATCTACTCCACCTCCATGCCCGGCCAGTCCTTGCTGATCGCCCGCTTCAAGGTGGGCGAGAAGATGGAGGACGCCATCGTCCGGCTCAACCAGAAGCTCGCCACCAACTTCGACCGGATTCCCAAGGGGGTGTCCCGTCCCCTGGTCAAGCCGCACACCATCGACGACGTGCCGGTGCTGGCCCTCACCTTCCACAGCGCCCGCTACGACCATTACACCCTGCGGCGCCTGGCCGCCCAGGTGGACGACGCCATCAAGGGCATCAAGGACGTGGCGGAGACCAAGCTCATCGGCGGCACCCGGCGCCAGGTGCGCATCCTCTTCGAGCCGGCGGCCCTGGCTGCCCGACACCTCACCGCCGCCGACATCGCCCAGCATTTGCAGGCGGCCAACCGGCAGTCCCTTTCCGGCAACCCCCAATCCCTCAACCGGGA
>JAJYKH010000300.1 GCA_021788685.1 Deltaproteobacteria bacterium
CCTCCACCACTTGGGGGGCCTGCCCCGGGTACTTGGTATAGACGATCACCTGCACGTCGGAGAGGTCGGGGATGGCGTCCAGGGGGATGCGCTGGAGGGCGTAGATGCCGCCGATGGTGACGAAGAGCGTCACCAGCACCACCATGAGCTTGTTGCGGATCGACCAGTCGATGATTCGTTCAAGCATGGTGAGCCCCGGCGGGCATGGGTCCTATAGGACGTATAGGCCCGCTCATTTGAACAGCTCCTCCAGATCTTTCTGCGGGGCCGGCTTTGCCGCTGGCGGCGGCGTCTGCCCTTCCCCGGCGGGCGGGACCATTTTCTGAACGGCCTCCCGCAGCTTGCTTTCCGAGTCGAGCATGAACTGGGCGGAGGTGACGACCTGCTCCCCCTCCTTGACTCCGGAGAGGATCTGGACCTCCCCTCCCTCGCCGGTCACCCCGGTCTTCACCTGCCGCGGCTCGAAGCGCCCCTCGCCCAGGGCCACGAACACCGTCTGGCCCTTGCCCGAGTTGAGGACCGCGTCCCCCGGCACCGCCAGGGCGCCCGGCACCGGCTCCGCCTGGATGCGCACGTTGGCGTACATGTCGGGCTTCAGCTCCAGCCCGGGGTTGGCGAGCTCGATCCGGGCCTTGACCGTGCGGGTCTGGCCCGCGACGAAGGGATAGATGTAGCTCACCGTCCCCTTCAGGGTCTTGCCCGGGGCGAAGGGAATCTCCACGGTGGCCGGCAGCCCGGTCTTGACCCAGGGCAGCTCGTACTCGTAGATGTCGGCGTTGACCCAGACCTTGGAGATGTCCGAGATCTGGAGCAGCTCCATGCCGGGCATCACCCGCATGCCCTCCACCGCCTGCTTGGCGGTCACCACCCCCCGGTAGGGGCTGTACAGGGTCATGGTCTTGCGCACCTGCCGGCTCCGCTCCAGCTCCCGGATCTGCCGGTCGGAGATGTCCCAGTACCTGAGACGGGTGCGGCCCGCTTCTAGGAGCTGCCGGGCCCCCGCCGCGATGTCCGGGAAGCGGGATCGCCGCAGCCGGGCGTTGTTCTCCACCGCCAGGAGGAATTCCTCCTGGGCGGCCACCAGCTCGGGGCTGTAGATCTCCATGAGGGGCTGCCCCTTCTCCACCGCTTCGCCGGTCTGGTTGATGTAAAGCCGCTCGATCCAGCCCTCGATCTTGCTGTTGACCGAGTACTGGCGGGGCTCCTCGTAGGTCACCAGCCCCACGGTGCGGATGATGCGCCCCAGGCTCCTCCGTTCCACGGGAGCGGTGCGCACCCCCATGTTCTGCATGGTCGCCGGGTCGATGACGATCTGGCCCGGCTGCGCCCCGTTCTCATAGACCGGGACCAGGTCCATGCCCATGGCGTCTTTGCCCGGGGCTTGGCGGATATAGGTGGGGTCCATGGAAGAGACCCAATACTTGATCTTCCGTTCTCCAGGCTTCGTGGCCGGGACGGGAGCACCGGCCGCCGCCTCCGGCTTCACGGGGGTGAGGGCCATCCCGCAAATGGGGCAGGCCCCCGGCTCGTCCCGGATGATGAAGGGGTGCATGCTGCAGGTGTACTTCACCTTCTGCTGCTTGACCGGTTTGCCGGCAACGGGCACCGCCCGGGGTCCGGGATGCTGCTCCCGGCCCAGCCCGTAGCCGAGGCCAAGCGCCAAGGCCAGGGCGGCCAGGAGGAAAAGCCCCTTCGCTTTATTGCTTCTGATCGGACTCATGATCCTGCTCCATGCTTCCGGGTAGGCAGCTCGGCGCCGACCACCGCTTCCAAAACGGCGAGCTGCCGCTGGTGCTCGGCCACCGCCTCGACGTAATCGCGCTCGAAGTTGAAAAGGGCCATCTGGCTGTCGAGCACGTTCATGAAGTCGACCTTTCCCACCCGGTAGGCGGCGGTGGCCGACGCCAGGGCCTGGTCGGCCTGGGGGATGATGCCCTCGCGGTACAGCTCGGCCAGCCGCCGGCTGCGCTCCATCTGGGCCAGGGCGTCGGCAATCCCCTGGCGGATCCGGTTGCGGGCCGTGTCGCTTTCCGCCCGCGCCATGCGGATCTCGGAGCCGGCCTCGGCCACCATGGCGTGGCGGCGCTCGCGCTGCACCGGCAGGTTGAAGGTCACCCCGGCCGTGTACATGTCGTACCCCTCCTCGCCCATGGCCGGGTCCCGCTGCATGTACTCCAGGCTGAAGGTGAAATCCGGGTAGAATTCCTTCTTGGCCAGCCGTTCCCGGGCGACCCCCTTCCGCTCCCGGGCGGCCAGCTCCTTGAGCAGCGGCCGGCTACGGACCGCCAAGTCCTCCAGTGCCTTGGCATCCATGGCGAGAGGAGTGAGCGCCAGGGGGGCGGCGGGAACGATGGGGAGGTCGGCCGGACGGAACCGCAGGCCGTTGAGGGAGGCTTCCAGGCTGCGCCGCTTCTGGCGCAGGGAGATGCGCTCCTCCTCCATCTTGGAGCGTTCCACCTGGGCCTTGAGCACGTCCTGCTGGAGCCCCTGGCCCACCCCGTACAGAGTCTCGCTGAACCGGGTCAGGTCGTCGAGGATGGCGATGTTCTTCTCCACGATTTCAAGGGAGCGGTCGATGTACAGGAGCCGGTACCAGCTCTCCTTGACCATCCGCGCCAGCTCGAGCTTCCGCTCCTCCAGCTCCCACCGGGCCTCTTCGGCATTCTGCAGGGCCGCCTCCCGCTTCAGGTCCCGCTTGCCGAAAAACGGAACGGCCTGGCTGATCCCGATCACCCTGGCGCTCGTGGTGTCCCGGTCGAAGGCCAGGGGATCGCGGACCAGCAGGTTCTGGGCGCGCAGCATGAGCATGGGATCGTCCAGGCTCCCGGCCTGCCGTGCCTGCTGGACGAAGGTCTCCCAGCGGGCCGCATCCGCCTTGAGCTCCGGGTTGTCGGCCAGGGCCTGGGCGAGGATTTCGGGAAGCGTGAGGCGGGCGGCCGACGAATCGTCGGCCCGGGCCGCCGCCGGCAGGAGAAGAACGGCACACAGCAGGAGAATGGCGCGGAAGTGCTTCATCTGGTGACTCCTCCAGTTGGGAGAAACAAATCTCGTGCCAAAAGTGGATAGATGGAAAATACAACACATTGGATTCGAGAGCGATAAAGGCCACCTTCTTTTTGAAGAATATTCTCGATTGGTCTGAAGAATATTCTCGATCCGGCCCGATGACACCCAGCTGCTTGAGAACAAAAAAAGGGCGGCAGGCCGGTCTGGCCTTGCCGCCCTTCGCTCAAGGGATGGAAGGATGATCAAACGCGTGGGGGGAGCCCTGCCGGCGCCGGCGCGCCGACCGCTCCGCCCTCCAGGCTGGCGCGGAGCCATTCCTCAAGGGAGCGGCCCAACCGGTGCACGGTGCCGCCCGGCCGCCGGCCGTCCTCCCGCACCGCCGCCTCGAACAGCTCCTCGGGGACGGCGACCTTGGCCAGCTCCTCGGCCCCGGCCAGGGTCCGGCGGATCAAGGTGGCCTGGGGCGGCCGCTCCCAGTCGAACAGCACGAAATAGACCGATTCGTCGGCGGCCGAGCTCACGAAGTCGTGGCCCCGGGTCCACCCCGCGCCCCATTCCAGGTACATGTCCACCGCCTTCTCCGGGGTCATTCCCCAGTCGATGGCGTTCACCAGCCGCCGCTCCCGGCGCAGCCCGTCGAGGTTCATCATGGCCGTTCCTCCCGCACTGTTGAGATTCAAGCTCCTGTCTTCAGGGTAGCCGGGAGGGAGAAAACGGCCTTGACCTGGGTCAAGCGGGTCAAAAAGAAGTGAACGGCCAATCGAATGTTGGATTTCCGCAGGCATCCGGAAATTCAGGCTTCGGCCACCCGGCCGTCCCGGAGGCGGATGACCCGGTCGGCCCCTTCGATCATGAGCGGATCGTGGGAGGAGAAGACGAAAGTGGTCCGCCGTTCGCGGCTGAGCCGCCGGAGGGGGGAGAGCAGCCCGGCGCCGGTTGCGGAATCGAGGCTGCCGGTGGGCTCGCC
>JAJYKH010000301.1 GCA_021788685.1 Deltaproteobacteria bacterium
GTCGCCCGCAAGGAATTCCTGCACATCATCCGCGACCCGCGCAGCCTGGGCATGGGCATCGCCATCCCCATGATGCTCCTGGTTCTCTTCGGCTTTGCCCTGTCCCTCGACGTGGACCGGGTGCCGGTCCTGATCTGGGACCAGAGCCGCACCCCGGCGAGCCGCGACCTCATCAGCCGCTTCCAGGGGTCTCGTTATTTCGAGGTGAAGCGGTTCGTGGACGGCTATCCCGCAATCGACCGGGCCATCGACACCGCCGCCGGCCTGACCTTCATGGCCCTGGTCATCCCCGGCGATTTCGCGACCCGCCTGGGAAGCGAGCGGCCGCCCGCCGTGCAGATCGCGGTGGACGGCAGCGATGCCAACACGGCCGGCATCGTCCTCGACTACGCCACCCGCATTACCGCGGACTTCAGCGACCAGGTGCTCCTCACGGAGCAGGCCGACCTCTCCGGCCGCAAGCCGGTGCCCCCCTGGAGCTGGCCACCCGGGCCTGGTTCAACCCCAATTTCGAAAGCCGCTCCTATTATCTGCCGGGGATCATCGCCCTCATGGTCATGCTGATCACCCTCATGCTTTCCAGCATGGCGGTCGTCCGGGAAAAGGAGATCGGCACCATCGAGCAGATCATGGTCACCCCCATCACCCGTACCGAGTTCATCCTCGGCAAGACCCTGCCTTTCGCGGTGATCGGCTACGTGGACGTGATCATCATCTCGCTGATCGCGGTCCTCTGGTTCCGGGTGCCGTTCGCGGGCAGCCTGCTCCTGCTGCTTGCGGCCAACGGCCTCTACCTCATGAGCACCCTCGGCGCGGGGCTGCTGATCTCGACCGTGAGCCGCACCCAGCAGCAGGCGATGATGAGCGCCTTTTTCGTCTACTTCCCGGCGGTGCTCCTCTCGGGCTTCATGTTCCCCATCGCCAACATGCCGCGGGTGGTCCAGTGGCTCACCTACATCAACCCCCTGCGCTACTTCCTGGTGATCATCAGGGGGGTTTTCCTCAAAGGCCTCGGCCCGGAATTCCTCTGGCCCCAGATGGCGGCCCTCTTGGTCCTTGGCCTCGTCCTGCTGGCCCTTGCCATCAGCCGGTTTCAGAAAACCATCGATTAAGAGGGATCACGTCAGCCTTCGCCACATCCGGATCGTGGTCCCCACCCGCCTGGCGATGATGCTGCTCCGGCTGTCGATGGGCTCGAACCGCGGCGGCAGGGTTGCAGCCTTGCTTTCGCGCCAGCCGAGAGATGACAGCCACCGGACCACCTGGTCATCGTAGCCGGGGTAGTTGGAGGTCAGGAGATGCTTGGCCTCCGCCCGCGCCAGCAGCCGATTCGCCGCTTCCGGGACCAAGTAGTAGAGCACTTCGGCAAAGGTGATCACGTCCGCCTTCAGGTCCACCGCCACCGCATCCGCTTCGATCACCTCCACGTTGGCGCAGTGCTTTATCCTCCTCCGCAGCCGCCCGGCAAAGACCGGGTGGGGCTCGACGGCCTGGACGCGCGCCGCAGGGAAGGCCGTGCTCAGCCGCTCGGTCATGCTCCCCTCGCACGCCCCCACTTCGATGATCACCCATGGCGCGGCACCCGGAATCGCTTCGGCAAGCAACCGGCAGGTGAGGTCCAGCCGCTCGGCTTCATACGGGGAGGTCTCGAACCCCCAGACGTCCGGCAGCTCTGGTCGCAGCTGGTGCCGGGTCAAGGCCAGGGCGCGCACCACCTCCGGGTAGGACACGCGGGAGAAGGCCTCCACGGCACCGATGTCCTGGCTTTGCAGCTCGTAGGACTGGTCCGGGGCGAAGATCTCCTTGAAGTAGACCGTGTTCATGATTCCCAGCTTGGCGGCGAACGAATCGTCGTCCAGGACGGCGACCTCGGTGGGCCGGCAGCCCTGGGCCGGGATCCAGGCCTCCTGAAAGGCCTCGGCCGCCGCCAGGGAAACGCTGCGATGGTGGGGATGGCTGTCGAGCGGGCTGTGGGTGTAGACGCGATCGTACCGCCCCAGCCCACGGAGGCGGGCCAGCAGCTCATCGTGGGGAAGGGGGTGGGGATACAGATCGGGCAGCTCGAACCGGAGGGCGCTCCGCACCCCCAGCAGCCGGCAGGCGGCCCTGAACTCACCGGCGCGCGCCGCGCCGCGCCCGAGCCAATTGCCGTTCGTCACCAGGGCCACGTCCGCCCCGGGGCAGACCGAGCTGAAGGAAAGGGTCTCATCGTCGGGATGGGCCACCACGACGAGAACGCGCCCGCTCCCTGCTCTCATCCTCCCCATCTTCCCCCGCCCCCGGCTTGCGGAAAACAGCCTGATGGCCTCTGTTATGACATGGCAACCTCATTATGGGGAATCAGGGAATTCGGGTCAACGGTTCCCGCCGGGATGAGCACCGGCCTGAGGAGCGGTAGATCGCCACAGCAAGCCTGCAGCGTGTCGTTGAGCAGGTGGCTGACGCTGATGATGACAGGGTGGCGAAAGCGGTCTTCTCGGCCGAGGCTGAAGAGGTGGCAAGTTTTCCGCAGCATTTCGAGGGGGTTGGCCTGCCTTTCGATTGACACACCCCGGCAAATGGTGTCAATAAAAAGATTGTGCACCATACCTCTCCGCCCCTGATTTCGGTCACAGCTATCAAGTAGAGTTATGCAGAAAGCGCGCATCCTCATCGTCGACGATACCCCGACCAACCTGCAGCTCCTGGCCCATGCCCTGAAGGACGCCCACGAGATCATCACCGCGGTAAACGGCCGGGAGGCGCTGGAAAAGGCGGCCGCCGAGCCGCTGCCCGACGTGATCCTTCTCGACGTCATGATGCCGGAGATGGACGGCCACGAGGTGTGCCGCCGGCTGAAGGCCGACAAGCGGACCAGCCACATTCCCGTCATCTTCGTCACCGCCATGGGCGAGGAGCAGGATGAGACCCTGGGGCTGGAGCTCGGCGCCGTGGACTACCTGACCAAGCCGGTCCGGCCGGCCATCGCCCGGGCCCGGGTCCGCAACCACCTGGAGCTCAAACGCCAGCGGGACGAGCTGGATCGGCAGCTGAGCCTCTCCGAGCAGGAGTACGTCAAGCTTTTCCTCCGCTCCGGCGATGATTGATGGCATCGTGCTGAGCCATCTGGATTGTTCCCTCGTCCTTCCCCACGCCGCTGGGAAAGGCACCTCTGATTTCCGGACCGTGGTCCCCTTCCCTGCCCAAAATCATCCGATTGTGCTATCCTGCACAAGAGGACCCCACCCCCGTGCCGTCATGCAGAGAATCGACAGCCCCGGGAAGGAAAAATCGTTTCCATCGAGATGCCATGACGCAAAAATTCCAGAGAGTCGAGGCACCCGAGCTGGAGCTGTCCTGTTTCGGCTGCGGCGGCCGGGCCAGGCTCGTAGGCTGCTGACACAACGCCCGGGTGGTCTGCACGGAGTGCGGACTGGAGTCACCGGTGGAGCCCTACCGGCAGCAGCTCGACCGCTGGCACGACGAGGTCTGCGCCTGGCTCGATGGCGACTGAATTTCTTGAATAATTTCAAATAAGTTTGTCGAATCTTCGTCAAGCACTTCGTCAAGCACTTCGTCAAGCACTCAGAGGAAATCGCCCCCCCGGTTCCGCGCCCCGAAAACACCTTGTCTCCAACTGAAGGACGGTTCCCGTGTTTCTGGCCAAGAAGATCGTTTCCGCTTTTCTCATGCCCTTGACCTTTTCGCTTGTCCTGGCCTTCCTGGGCCTCCTTCTCCTGGTGCTCACCAATCGGCAGCGGCTGGGCCGGATCGCCGCGGCAACTGGCCTCCTCCTGCTGCTTGCCTTCAGCACCGCTCCGGTGGCCGACAAGCTGCTGGCGCCCCTCGAAAACAAGTACCCGCCCCTGGACCCGGCACGGGCCAGGGGAATCGAGTACATCGTGGTCCTCGGCAGCGGCCATATCTCGGACAAAAGGCTGCCCGTCACCAGTCAGATCGACAAGGCCGCCCAGA
>JAJYKH010000302.1 GCA_021788685.1 Deltaproteobacteria bacterium
AGGGTTTTCCCTTGACCGAGCTTGAGGCCGACCTGCCGGTTGCGGGAGAGGTCGCCGGTGCAGGTGAGGACTAAGTCCCCCAGGCCGGCGAGGCCCGAGAAGGTGAGCGGGTTGGCGCCCATCTTGACACCCAGGCGGGCGATCTCGGCGAGACCCCGGGTGATGAGCGCCGCCCGGGTGTTGGTGCCGTAGCCCAGGCCGTCGCAGATGCCGGCGGCGATGGCCACGATGTTCTTGAGCGCCCCGCCCAGCTCCAGACCGACCACGTCGGTGGCGGCGTAGACCCGGAATCGCTCGGTGTGATACACCAGCTGGACAAATGTCGCCGCCGCCCGGGTGGCGGCGGCGACAGTAACCGCGGTAGGGAGCCCTTGGGCCACTTCCTTGGCGAAGGATGGGCCAGAGAGGACGGCGAGGTTCCAGTCGGCGGTGGCGGGCCGGAGTCTGGCCATCACCTGGGTCATGGTGAGGAGGGATTCGTTTTCGATGCCTTTTGTGGCTGAGACCAGGTAGACCCCGGGGGTGAGGTATGGAACCAGCTCGGTGAAGACCGCCCGGAAGCCGTGGGAGGGGACCACCATCACCACCACCGGTTTGCCGGCAACCGCCTCCCCCAGGTCGGCGGTGACGGAGAGATTGGCGCCCAAGGGGAAACCGGGCAGGTAGGCCTTGTTCTCGCGGTTCGCCCGGAGGGCGGCCACATGCTCCGGCCGGTGGCCCCAGAGGACCACCCGGTGGCCCTTGTCGCTCAGGAGCTTGGCAATGGCCGTGCCCCAGGAGCCCGCGCCGATCACCGCGATGTCGGAAAAAACCTTTTCCGGTTGAAGGTTGAAGGAGCGCTGCGCTTGAGGTTGGAGGCGATTTGGTGGGTTGCCTTGTTTTTCGTTTCTTGCCATGAAGCGCTCCTTCGATGGTTTCGTGTCAGGTCGGAGGAGCGCTCTGCTTCAGGCCGGAGGCTCCGGTTTAGAACCTTTGCCGTCACCCTTCAGCCTCCACCCTCTACCGGTATTACTCCCCGGCCTCCGGCGAGCCTCCACCCTCTTCCAGCCCGCACTCCCCGCCCTCAGCGAGGCAATCGAGGCCTACCACCTTCTCGCCTTGGGCGAGATTAATGAGCCGCACCCCCTGGGTGTTGCGGCCAATGACCCGCATGTCGGCCACCTTCATGCGGATGATCTTGCCGCCATTAGTGACCATCATCACCTCGTCCTCGTCCACCACCGGCATGGCCCGCACCACCAGGCCGTTGCGCTCTGAGGTCTTGATGGCGATCACCCCCTTTCCGCCCCGGTGGCGCAGCGGGTAGTCGCTCGCCGGGCTCCGCTTGCCGTAGCCGTTTTCGGTGACGGTAAGAATCGAGGTCTCGCTGTCGGGTTCGAGGACCACCACCCCCACCACCGCGTCATCCTCGGCGAGGGTCATGCCCCTGACCCCGGAGGCGGTGCGGCCCATAGTCCGGACGTCGCGCTCGTGGAAGCGCACCGTCTGGCCGTCCCGAGAGAAAAGGAGGATGTCGTTGTTGCCGTTGGTGAGCACCGCCGAAACGATCTCGTCGTCCTCGCGGATGGTGAGGGCGATCTTGCCCCGCCGGATGGGGCGGGCGAACTCCTGGAGGCTCGTTTTTTTCACGACCCCCTTGCGGGTGATCATCATCACCTGATGGTCCCTGTCCGCAGCCGGCTCGAAGCTCTGCACCTTGAGGATGGCCGCCACCTTCTCGTCCGGGGCCAGATCGAGGAGGTTCACGATCGCCTTGCCGCGGGCCGTGCGGGAGGCCTGGGGCAGCTCGTATACCTTGCGCCAGAACACCTTCCCGTGGTTGGTGAAGAACATGAGGGTGTCGTGGGTGGAGGCGAGGTAGAGGTTGGAAACGAAGTCCTCCTCCAGGGTGACCGCGCCGGTGATCCCCTTGCCGCCCCGCCGCTGGGACCGGTAGAGCTCCGCCGGGTTGCGCTTGATGTAGCCGGCGCGGGTGACGGTGACCACCATCTCCTCTTCCTTGATGAGGTCCTCGGGGAGGATCTCGTCCGGAGCGTCGATGATCTCGGTGCGCCGCTCGTCGCCGTACTGCTCCTTGATCTCGGCAAACTCGTCGCGGATGATCTTCATCACCAGCTTTTCGTCGCCCAGCACCTGCTTGAACCAGGCGATCTGCCGGAGCAGCTCCTCGTACTCGTTGATGATCTTGTCCCGCTCCAGGCCGGTAAGGCGCTGGAGGCGCATGTCGAGAATGGATTGGGCCTGGATCTCGGAGAGGTCGAACCGGGCCATGAGCCCGGTCTTGGCCTCGGCCGGGTTGGGTGATCCCTTGATGAGCTGCACCACCTCGTCGAGGTTCTCGATGGCGAGCTTGAGCCCTTGGAGGATGTGGGCCCGCTCCTCGGCCTTCTTGAGGTCGTAGGCGGTGCGCCGGTAGACGATGGTCTTTCGGTGGAGGATGAACTGCTCCAGCAGCTCCTTGAGGTTGAGGACCTCCGGCCGATTGTTGACGATGCCCAGGAAAATGACGCCGAAGGTGCGCTCGAGCGGCGAGAGCTTGTTGAGCTGGTTGATGACCACCTCGGCGTTCTCTCCCCTCTTCAGCTCAAGAACGATCCGCATCCCGTGGCGATCCGACTCGTCCCGCACCTCGGAGATGGCTTCCACCCGTTTTTCCTTCACCAGGGAGGCGATTTTTTCCACCAGCACCGCCTTGTTCTGCTGATAGGGAATTTCGGTGATGATGATCGCCTGCCGGTCCCCCTTTTCTTTGCTCTCCACGTGGGTGCGGGAGCGCAGAAGGAGCGAGCCCCGGCCGGTTTCATACGCCTCCCGGATGCCGTTCCGGCCGCAGATGAAGGCGCCGGTGGGGAAGTCCGGCCCGGTGATGATCCCCATAAGCTGGGTGACCGTGACGTTCGGGTCGTCGATGAGGGCTATCAGCCCGTCCATGACCTCGGTGAGGTTGTGGGGCGGGATGTTGGTGGCCATGCCCACCGCGATGCCTGCGGAGCCGTTGATGAGCAGGTTGGGGATCTTCGTGGGGAAGACCACCGGCTCGAGCAGGCTGTTGTCGTAGTTGGGGGCGAAGTCCACCGTCTCCTTGTCGAGGTCGGCGATGAGCTCCTGGTCGAGCCTGGTCATCCGCGCCTCGGTGTACCGCATGGCCGCCGGCGAGTCGCCGTCGATGGAGCCGAAGTTGCCCTGACCGTCCACCAGGGGGTAGCGCATGGAGAACCCCTGGGCCAGGCGGACGATGGTGTCGTACACCGCGGTGTCGCCGTGGGGATGGTATTTGCCGATGACGTCGCCGACGATGCGGGCGGACTTGAGATAGGGCCGGTTGTGGAAATTGTTGAGCTCGCGCATGGCGAACAGCGCCCGCCGGTGCACGGGCTTGAGCCCGTCCCGCACGTCGGGCAGGGCACGCCCCACGATAACGCTCATCGCGTAATCGAGGTAGGACTTCTGAAGCTCCTTCTCGATGGCGATGGTGGAATGGTTGGGCGCCAGCTCCTTGGTTTCGTCAGCCATCTGCTTTCGATCCTTTGCTGGAGATTAGGTGTTTCACGTGAAACTTTTCAGATGTCGAGCTCCGACACCTCCAATGCATGGCTCTGGATGAAATCCCGGCGGGGCTCCACCTTGTCGCCCATGAGGGTGGTGAACATATCGTCCGCCAGCTCGGCGTCCTCGATTTTCACCTGGACCAGAGTCCGGGTCTCGGGATTCATGGTGGTTTCCCATAGCTGCTCGGGGTTCATTTCGCCCAAACCTTTGTAGCGCTGGAGGGTGGACCCCTTGAACGCCTCAGCCCGCACCACCTTGAGCAGCTCCTGCCAGTCCGCCGCCGGCAGGCTCTTTTGCTCCTTCACCTCCACCCGGAAGGTCTTTCCCAGGTATCCCTTGATCTGGGGGTAAAGGCCGAGGGCGCTCCGGTATTCGGGAATGAGAGGGATCTGGGGGCCGA
>JAJYKH010000303.1 GCA_021788685.1 Deltaproteobacteria bacterium
CGATTTTCGAGCCCTCGCCGCCCTCCTCCGGGCTCGGCTTGCGCTTGGCCATCATGTTGAGGAGGAAGAGCAAGGCCCCGTCGTTCTTGCGCGGCAGGCCCGGGCCGAAGCGGCTATCGAAGCCGAACTCCTCGTGCTCCCTCGTGACATAGGGCTGCTGGGTGGTCCACTCGACGCCGAAGGGCGGATTGGCGAGCATGTAGTGGAATCGCTCGCCCGCATGGCCGTCGCTCGTCTTGCCGTCTCCGAGGGTGTCCCCGAAGACGATGTGGCTGACCGGCTCGTCCTTGATCAGGAGGTCCGAACAGCAGATGGCCCAAGCCTCGGGATTGTATTCTTGGCCGAACAGCTCCAGGTGGGCCTGGGGGTTCTGCTCGCGGATGTACTCCTCGGAGATCGACAGCATGCCGCCGGTGCCGCAAGTGGGGTCGTAAATGGTGCGGGCGATGCCGGGGGTGTAGACGTCCTCGTCCTCGGTGTAGAGCAGGTGCGCCATGAGGCGGATGACCTCCCGCGGGGTGAAGTGGTCCCCTGCTTCCTCGTTCGCCTGCTCGTTGAACTTGCGGATGAGGTGCTCGAACAGGTAGCCCATCTGCAGGTTGGAAACCGTGGTGGGGTGGAGGTCGACGGTGGAGAACTCCCTGACCACCTCGTAGAGCCGGTTCGCGCTGTCGAGTTTTTCGATCTCGGCCTCGAAGTCGAATTTTTCGAAGACCTCCACGACCGTGGGCGAGAAGCCCTTGATGTAGGCGGTGAGATTCCGGGCGATGTGGGGCGGGTCGCCCAGCAGCTTCTCGAAGGTGTAGGGGCTCAGGTTGAAGAGGGGCTGGGTCCGGTCGCCGCCTGCCACCTTGGAGAGGATCTTGATGATGGCGTCCTCGGGCCGGCCCGCCGCCTGGAGCCGCTTGTATTCGGCAAGGACCGCCTCCTTCGTCGGCTCCAGCACGCAGTCGAGCCGGCGCAGGACGATCATCGGCAGCATCACCCGCCGGTATTGCGGCGGCCGATAAGGGCCGCGTAGCTTGTTCGCGATATTCCAGATGAAATCGGCGAGCTTGTGATGATGATCGGCGAGCATGAAGGGCTTCTCGTTCTAAAAAATTGGTGAGGACATCGGAAAAGCGACCCTCATGCTTACTTGGTTATATGCCGCTTTTCAAGGTTCTGCAGTACCGTAGTCATTGAAAAAGTGGGCACCGGGGGGTGCACATGCTTTCTGAACCAATGGAAATCTAACCGGCAGCCGTTTGGGGTTCAACGAGTTTCTCGGGAGATTCTGAGACTTAATCAGCGTTTCCATCTCTTGCGCGCATTCTCGTGATAGCCGAAGAAAGATATGGCTCGGTCGGAAACGGAACGGCAGTAAATCAGGCGCGGTTGTGCATTTTTTGCACAAACTTATTCTTTCGGCACCTCGTCCACCGGGAAAAGAACCTCTGCCTAGCCATCCCTGGCGAATTCGCTACAATAAAAAAGAAGCGGAGGAATTTCGAGGCACTTCACCATCCAAGGAAACGAGATGAGACTGCCTGGTTCCGGCGGGCGAGCGCTGCCTTTCCTGGCCCCCTTGCTGGGGCTGCTGGTTTTTGCCCTCGCCCTCTACGTTCTCGATCATGCCCTGGCCGGCTTCCATTATCACGACCTCCGCCGGTGGGTGGCGGCCATGCCGAGCTGGCGGCTGGCCATCGCCCTCCTGCTCACCGTGGGGAGCTACCTGGCCCTGGCCGGCTATGATTTCCTGGCCTTCCGCTACATCCGGCGCGTCCTTCCCTATCCGAAGATCCTGCTCGCCGCCTTCCTGGGGTATGCCATCACCAACAACACCGGCGGCAGCTTTGCCTTCCTGGCCGGCGGCAGCATCCGGTACCGCCTGTACGCGGCCTGGGGCGTTTCCGGCCTGGAGATCGCCCAGATCATCGCCTTCGGCATTCTCACCTTCTGGCTGGGCTTCCTGTTCCTGGGCAGCCTGCTCTTTCTCCTGGCGCCCCTGCCGCTGCCGGTCGGGTGGTCCCTGCCCCTGGCCCCGGTTCCGGTCCTGGGCGGGATCTTCCTGCTCCTCCTGGGGCTGTTCATCATTTGGAGCGGCTCCCTGCGGCGGCCCCTCCGCATCAGCGGCTGGGAAATCCGGCCCCCCAGCCTGGGCTTGGCCCTGATCCAAATCGGCTTTTCGGTGCTCGATTGGTCGCTGGCCGCGACCGTTCTCTACGTCCTCCTCCCTCATGCTCCCACCCTGTCCTGGCCGGTGTTCCTCGGCCTCTATCTGCTGGCCCAGCTCGGGGCCATGGTGAGCCAGGTGCCCGGGGGGCTCGGGGTCCTCGAAACCCTGACCGTCCTTCTCCTCAAGCCCTTCCTGCCGGCCGCCCCCGTTTTCGGCGCCCTCCTGGTCTTCCGGGGGATCTACTACCTGCTGCCCCTTGCCCTTGCCGCCCTTCTTCTCGGGGGCTACGAGCTCGCAGCCCGGGAAAAGGTGGTCGTCCTGACCCAGGCGGTGGGCCGGCGGGTGACGGACCTGGCGCCCCCGGTCTTCAGCCTGCTCGTTTTTGTGGGCGGGGCCCTGCTGCTCTTCTCGGGGGCGACTCCCTCGGTCGACGGGCGGATGGCCTGGCTGCGGGAATTCCTGCCGCTCCCGGTGATCGAGCTCTCCCACTTCCTGGGCAGCCTCACCGGCCTGGGGCTTCTGGTGCTCGCCCGCGGCCTGTGGGAACGGCTCGATGCGGCCTTTTTTCTCACCGCCCTGCTCCTGGGCGCGGGCGCGGTCTTCTCCCTCCTCAAAGGGCTCGACTACGAGGAGGCCGCCATTCTCCTGGGGATGCTCGGGCTTCTGCTTTCCTGCCGGAAGGAATTCTACCGGCGGGCCTCGCTCCTCGACGAAACCTTCACCCCCGGCTGGATCGTCGCCGTGGGGCTCGTGCTGCTGAGCGCCACCTGGCTGGGGCTCTTCTCCTACCGGCACGTGGAGTATTCCGCCGATCTCTGGTGGCGGTTTACCCTCCATGGCGACGCCCCCCGCTTTCTCCGGGCCACCGTCGGCCTCCTGATCGCGCTGCTCCTGATCGCCCTGGCCCGTCTCCTCCATCCCACCCGGCCGGTCCGGCAGGCGCTGACGACGGACATTCTGGAAGAGGCCGCCGGCATTGTCCGGCAGGCGCCCGCCACCAAAGGCTATCTCGCCCTGCTGGGCGACAAGGACCTGCTGTTCAGCACCCGCCGCCGGGCGTTCCTGATGTACGGGGTGAGGGGACGCAGCTGGGTGGCCATGGGCGACCCCGTAGGAGAGGCCGGCGAGTTTCCGGAGCTGCTGTGGCTTTTCCGGGACACCTGTGACCGGTACGGCGGCTGGCCGGTCATTCACGAGGCCGGTCTGAACTATCTGCACCTCTATCTCGATATCGGGCTCCTGCCGCTCAAGTTCGGGGAAGAGGCCAGGGTGGGCTTGGGAGATTTCTCGCTGGAGGGGGCTGCCCGCAAAAATCTCCGGCGCTCCCATGGCCGCGCCGCAAAGGAAGGCTGCCGCTTCGAGGTCCGGCCCGCCGCGGCGGTGGAAGGGCTCCTGCCCCAGCTGAACGCGGTTTCCGAGAGATGGCTCGAGGGCAAGGCCACCCGGGAGAAGGGGTTTTCCCTGGGCTTTTTCCAGGAGGCGTATCTCAAGCGTTTTCCGCTCGCGGTGGTGACCGGCGGCGAGGGGAAAATCCTCGCCTTCGCCAACGTCCTGCCGGGCGGGCAGCAGGAGGAGCTCTCCATCGACCTGATGCGCTTCCGGCCGCGGGAGTCGCCGGCCGGCATCATGGATTTCCTGCTGGCCGAGCTCATGCTGTGGGGCAGGGGACAGGGGTACCGCTGGTTCAACCTGGGAATGGCCCCCCTGGCCGGCCTCGACTTCGGGCCCTTTTCCCCGACCTGGAACCGGGTGGGCGCCTTCATCT
>JAJYKH010000304.1 GCA_021788685.1 Deltaproteobacteria bacterium
GTTGGTGTCGAGGAACATGGCGGTCATGAGCGGGAAGAGCTGGTAGTGCAGCTCCCGGGCCCGGGCGTAGTCGCCCGCCCGGGCGGCGTCCATCATGGCCGCCATCTCCTTGGGCCGCACGTTGGAGGTGACCGAGATCACCCCAGTGCCGCCAATGGCGACGGTTGCCATGGAGGTGAAGTCGTCGCCCGAGAGCACCGCGAAATCGGAGGGGCAGAGCCGGATCACCTCGCTGATCTGCTGCAGGCTGCCGGTGGCCTCCTTGATGCCGACGATGTTCGGGATGGCCGCGCAGCGGGCCACGGTGTCGGGCAGCATGTTGACGGAGGTGCGGCCGGGCACGTTGTAGAGGATGATGGGGATGTCCACCGCCTCGGCCACCGCCTTGAAGTGCTGATAGAGCCCCTCCTGGGACGGCTTGTTGTAGTAAGGGGTGATCATCAGGGCGCCGTCGGCCCCGGCCTCCTTGGCGTGCCTGGTGAGGGCGATCGACTCCTCGGTGCTGTTGGAGCCGGTGCCGGCCAGGACCGGGATCCGGCCTTTGGCGGTTTTGATGGTGAGCTCGACCACCCGGTGGTGCTCTTCGTGGCTCAGGGTGGCGGACTCGCCGGTGGTGCCGCAGGGCACGATGCCATGGGTGCCGTTGGCGATCTGGAACTCGATCAGATCGACAAGGCCCTTTTCGTCGACCCGCCCGTCTTTGAAGGGGGTGACGATGGCCACGAAGGCGCCGCGAAACTTGCTCATGATATCCTCCTCATTATCCAAAGCGTTGCGATTGACAAAGCTGGTTTCATACTATTGGTAACCGCTTATCGATCAAACTTCCCGGAGGGCGATACAGGGCCTCGGCGGTGAGCTGTCCCTCGTAGACGATGAGGGCCGGGCCCTGGAGGTAGACGTCCTCGGCCTGCCTGCCGTTCAGCTGGAAGTGGATGGTCAGCTGCTCGCCGCCCGAAGTGGTGACCGCCACCGGCGGCCGCACCAGGCCGCGCACGGCGGCGACGATCGCCGAGGCCACGGCGCCGGTGCCGCAGGCCATGGTCTCGTCCTCCACCCCCCGCTCGTAGGTGCGTACGGAAAGCGCGCTTTCCCCCAGGACCTGGACGAAATTGGCGTTGGTGCCCGCCGGCTGGAAGCCGGCGTGATGGCGGATCTCCCGTCCCCGGGGCACCACCGGCGCGGCGGCGTTGTCCTCCGTGAAGAGCACGGCGTGGGGCACCCCGGTGTTGAGCGAATGAACCGTCTGCGGCCCCTCCCCGAGCACCACCTCGCGATCGAGATCAAGACCGCGGGGCGGGGTCATCCGGACCTTCACCTCGGCGCCGGTCATCTCCGCCTGGATTTCGCCGGCCAGGGTCTGAAAGCGCATGCGGGCCGGGGCGATCTTCTTCTCGAAGGCAAAGCGGGCGGCACAGCGGGCGCCGTTCCCGCACATTTCGGCTAGCGACCCGTCGGCGTTGAAGAACTGCCACCGGAAGTCCGCCCCCGCCGTTTCCTCGATCAAGATCAGGCCGTCGGCGCCCACTGAGAACTTGCGGGTGCAGATGCTCCGGGCGAAGGCCGGGAGGTCCACTTTCTGGAGAAAGGGGCGGCGATGGTCAATGACGATGAAGTCATTGCCGGTGCCGCTCATTTTGGCAAAGGGGATGGGAAAAGGGGGCTCCATGGCCTTTACCTGAATCCGTGACGACGGGTTGAGCTCGTTGGACCTATCTCTCTGAATCGATTACTCATAGCACAATCCGCAGCAAAGCCATGTTCTTACCCGTCACCCTTCGGGCGTCCGTCCGCACGCCATCTCCTTTGTCCACAACCGTTCGATAAAGCTCGCTATAATCAAACGGTCGCCTTCGCGGATCTGGCGCCTGGACGAACGCTCACGGATTCAGGCGTTAGAAATTGTCCGGGATGGCTTCGCCCCGGATGAGGTCGTCGAATGTCTCCCGGGCGCGGATGAGCCGGTGCCCGCCGCCGCGCACCAGCACCTCCGCCACCCGCGGCCGGGAATTGTAATTGGAAGACATGGAAAAGCCGTAGGCGCCCGCGCTCATCACCGCCAGCAGCTCGCCCGGGCGGGCGGCCGGCACCTCCTGGTCGCGGGCCAGAAAATCGCCGGTCTCACAGATCGGCCCCACCACGTCGGCCTTCATGGTCTCCGGATGCTGCCGCACCGGCAGGACGGCGTGAAACGCCCCATACAGGCTGGGGCGGGCCAGGTCGTTCATCCCCGCGTCCACCACCAGGAATTTCTTCACCGGGCCTTCCTTGGCAAAGAGCACTTTGGTGACCAGAATGGCGGCGTTGCCCACTATAACCCGGCCCGGTTCCAGGATCAAGGTGCACTCCAGGCCGGCCATTTCCGCCAGGACCGCCTCGGCGTAAGCGGCGGGCGGCGGCGGCTCCTCCTGGTTGTAGCGGATGCCCAGCCCGCCCCCCAGGTCGAGGTGGGAGATCCCGATGCCCTGCGCCCGGAGGCGGCCGATGAGGGCCTTGAGCTTGCCGAGGGACTCCACGAAGGGGGAGACGTCGGTGAGCTGTGAGCCGATGTGGCAGCTCACCCCCCGGATCTCGATCTCGTCCATGTCCCGTGCCGCCAGGTAGACCGCCTCGGCCCGTTCGATGGGGATGCCGAACTTGTTTTTGGCCAGGCCGGTGGAGATGTAGGCGTGGGTCTTGGGGTCCACGTCCGGGTTGACCCGCAGGGAAACCGGGGCCGTCTTGCCCAGGGCGCGGGCGGCGTCCCGGAGCTTTTCCAGCTCCTGCTCCGATTCCACGTTGAACAGGAGGATCCCGCTTTCGAGGGCAAAGCGCATCTCCTCTTCGGTCTTGCCCACGCCGGAATAGACGATCCGCTGGGGCGGGACCCCCGCCTTCAGGGCCCGGAACAGCTCGCCGCCGGAAACGATGTCCGCGCCGCCCCCCATCTTGGCAAAGAGATTGAGGATGGCCAGGTTGGAGCAGGACTTGACCGCGAAGCAGGTGAGGTGGGGCTGACCGGCAAAGGCCCCGTCAAAGGCCGCGAAATGGCGGCGCAGGGTGGCGGCGCTGTAAAGATAAAAAGGAGTGCCCACTTGGGCGGCAATCTCCGCCACCGGGACGTCCTCGGCGCAGAGCTCGCCGTTCTGATAGGAGAAGTGGTGCATGGGCTTTCCTGTTCAATATTGATGGCGTCGCAAAAAGTCCGATCTACGGCGTTGCGGCGGGTCGCGCCTTGTATATCGACTTCTTGTGCCATCTTGGCTTGGGTGATGGCTTTTGCGAAATCGTCAATATTGGCTGGACCCGGTGGACGGCCTGGACGGGTGGACGGCGTGGAAATCACGTTGTCCACCCTGCTAAAAAATGACCTCCGCCTCCAGAGAGGGTGGGCTCTCGTTGGGGGGTTGCGCCGTGTCGATCGCGGTGACCGTGTAGAACACCCGGCCGCGGGTCGGGGGCTCGCGGTCGATAAAGGAGGTGTTCGGCACCGACACCTCCCCGATGCGCACGGCTGTCTCCGACCCGATCCGCCGATAGATCCGGTAGCCGGCCAAGTCGGGCTCCGCGCCCGCCGCCCAGACCAGCCGCACGCCCTCCGGGGTCTTGAGCGCGATCAGCTCCCGGGGCGGCGCCGGCGGGGTGAGGTCGCGGGGGGTGGCGGTCACCGGTTCGCTGGGCAGCCCGCCGAGGTACGTTTCCTCCACCGGCCGCAAGGCCCGTACCCGGTAGCGATAGGTCACGCCATTGCGGACCTTGTGATCGACATACCGCGGCTCGTCCACCGGGCTCCCCAAGGGGGCGAACGCCTCGTTGTTCTGGCTGCGCTCCACCTGGTACCGGAGCGGCCCCCCCTCAAGGGGAGTGCCGTCCACCAGCTCATGGGGGGGCTGCCATGAAAGGTCGAGCTCGTTATCGCCGCTCTGAACGACCAGATCCG
>JAJYKH010000305.1 GCA_021788685.1 Deltaproteobacteria bacterium
GAGTGGCATCTGCCGATGGTGACAGTGGAAGCAGCCAGAACCGGAGGATTTAGGCATCCCGTCCGGACCAGTTGATCCAGAGGGCGGCAGTCCAGCCCCAAACGGCATTGTAGAAGACCACCAGGAACGGGGTGAGCGGGCCGAGGTCGAAGCCGAGCATGCCCTTGTACGCCTGATAGGGAAAGATCAGCAGGAGCTGCACGAGTGTCGGGCCGAGGCTGACGATGAGCCCCTTGAGGAGCCACCGGCCCCGGAACAGGGGCAGCAGGAAGGCCAACCCCCAGATGCCGCCCCAGACCAGCCGCTGGTAGAGCCAGGGCCGGGTGAGCGGCGGCGCGATGGCCACCCCCAGCGCTGCGGCCAAGCCCAGAGTCCCGAACAGCCAGACCACCAAGCTGTTGGCCAGGCCGCCCAAGGCGCCCCCGGCAAACAGCAGGCTCAGCTTGCGGACCCATTCCATGGCTTTTCCTCCCTGATCAGGGGCACTCTGGCCCCCTCTCCCTCCATTATGGAGAGGGGCCGGGAGAAAGGAAAGCCTGGCAGCTAGCGCGTGTCCACCCAGAAACGAGGATTTTATTCGAGTGCAAGGCGCAAGGGAGCCTGAAAAGCGGAGCGTACAGTCCTAGTGCCTGATTGCAAAACTCCACCTACGCTGCTCCGCCTTTGCCGTCATTCCGGCAAAGGCCGGAATCCAGTTCCTCCAGATGGTTCTGGACCCCGGCCTTCGCCCGGGTGACGCCTGTGGAAGTATCGGTTATTTCCGCAAGTAAACACTAGCGTGACCATTTTCAGGCAACTGAGCAATGCAGCAATCGGACGAAAAGACCGTTTCCTGATGGCCGCTAGCTTCGGAAATACCCGACCAGCGACAGGAGCAGATAGCTCCCAAGCCACAGGAGGGAATAGATGAGGGCCCAGCGCCGCACCCGCTCCCTGGCCGCCCCGAAGAGCGCCAGGGCCGCGACGAAGGTGGCGGGGTAGACGACCCCCGCCCACACGGGCGGGATGTGGCGGAGCAGCTCCTGCAGACCGAGGAAGAACCAGGGGCCGGAAATGTGGAAGACCCCCAGCTTCTCCTGGTCCAGGGGCGCGGAGACGAAAAGGCAGAAGGCCAGCAGGAAAAGGAGCAGGCCGCCTTGCCTGGCCCACCCCACTTTGTACCGCTTGACGTGCTCCCAGGAGAGCGCCCCCCAGAGGATGCCCAGGCCGATGAGGTGGTTGGCGTAGACCCGCTTGAGCCCCTCGCCGGCAATCGAAAAGAACAGCTGGTTGAGCCAGTTGCCGGCAACCGGCACGGCCAGGGTGATGTTCTCGGCGATGCGGCCCGCCATGTCGCCGGTGATGTCCCCTCGCAGCACATAGCCGGTGAACAGAAGGAGGATGATCACCGGGAGCGAAATCACCAGCCGCAGCCAGCGGCCGAAGGCCATGGCCGGAGGCCAGCGCTCGACGAGAGTGGCCGTGAAGTGGGCGAGGGAGAAGAGAACGAAGAGCTGGCTCGCGAAGAAGTGGAGCGACCGCCAGAAGGCGCCGAAGGGCACCAGGATGTCCATGGTGGAGGCGGAGTAGAACGGCTCCGCGGGATCGTATTGGAAGGCGACGACGAGGCCCGAAAGCACCGACACGTAGAGGCTCGCCAGGCTCTTCTCCCCCCAGCGCACCGCGAGCAACGCCTCCTTCAGGCGTGACGGGCTCCAGGTGGACCAGAGGGCACTGGCACTCCCCTTCAGCCGCGCCGGGCTACAGATGGACCACATAGCCCTTGCCCTCCCCTTCGGCCATGGCGGTCACCGGAAATTGGGGAAGGTTCTTTTTCGCCGGGCCGCCGACCCGCAAGCCCCGGCTGGTGAAACGGCTGTGGTGGCAGGGGCAGACGATGAGCTTCTCCTGCTCCTGGAAGCTCACCCGGCATCCCAGGTGGGTGCAGGTGCGGGAGACCGCCCAGGTGCCCTTTTCATCCCGGAAGAGGATGAACTCGGGCTCCATGTGGAAACCGCCCACCTTGATCTCCTTATAGACCTTGATGTCCCGGGGCTTGCGGGGCACCCGAAAGCCGAGGAATTGAATCAGGGGGTACAGGAGGGCCGCGAGTGCGGCCAACCGCAGCCAAGCCCACCCCTGGCGGAGAAATTGGCGGCGGTCCGTCTGCCGGCAGGTATCAACATTTTGCTGCATGAGAAAAAAGATCACTTCATGAATTTCTCGCGGAGCTTCTCGCAGACGTGGTCGGGCACCAGGCCGCTCACGTCGCCGCCATGCCGGGCCGCCTCTTTGATGATGCTCGAGCTGATGTAAATCCAGCGGAAGCCGGTCATCAGGAAGACCGTTTCCACCTCCCGCTCGATCCGGCGGTTCATGAGGGCCAGCTGGAACTCGTAGTCGAAGTCGGAAACCGCTCGCAGGCCGCGAATGATGGCCTTGGCCCCCTTGGTATAGGCGTAATCGACCAGGAGCCCGGAAACCGCTTCCACCCTGATCCGTTCCTCTCCGGCCGGTATGGCCTTCCGGATCATCTCCACCCGCTCCTCCAGATCGAAAAGCGGCATTTTGGAGGCGTTCACCGCCACCGCGATGTAGAGGCGATCGAAGAGATGGAGGGCCCGGTTGACGATGTCCAGGTGCCCCATGGTGATCGGGTCGAAGGTCCCCGGGTAGACGGCGATGGTCTCATCGGTTTCAGGGGCCACGAACGGCTCGTAGCTCATCGCAGAATTTCCTCCCGGTGGTAGAGCCAGAAGCCGGTATCGCCGTAACGCCGCCGGTCGAAAAGCCGTAGCGTGCCGGACGCCTGCGGCAGCTCCTCGCCGGGGGCGTCCTCGGCCACCACGATGGCGCCGGTGGCCAAGCCCTTTCCTTTTTTCAGCTCGACCACCAGCCGGGCGGCCATGCCGGTACCGTACGGCGGATCAAAGAAGACCAGGGAAAAATCCGGGGCCGCCAACTCGGCCAGGAACCCCAGCCCCTTGGCGAGATCACGCTGGATGAGCAGGGCGCGGTCGTCGAACCCGCAGAGGCGGATGTTTTCCCGAATGAGGGCCACGGCCTCCCGGTTGCGGTCCACGAAGACCGCATAGGCGGCCCCCCGGCTCAAGGCCTCCAGCCCCAAGGCGCCCGTGCCGGCGAACAGGTCGAGCACCCGGGCGCCTGCCACCGCCGGGCCGAGAATGCTGAACAGGGCCTCCCTGGCCCGGTCGGCGGTGGGACGGATGGGCGGTTTCCCCTTGGTGCGGGCGGGCGCCGCGAGCCGCCGTCCCCTGGCGGTGCCGGCGATGATCCGCAAGGCTACAGGTAGTCCTGGATGAGGACTTCCGCGATCTGCACGGCGTTCAGGGCCGCGCCCTTGAGGATGTTGTCCGCCACCACCCACATGTTGATGCCGTTGGGGATGGACTCGTCCTCCCGGATGCGGCCCACCAGGGTCTCGAACTTGCCGGCGCACTCGATGGCCAGGGGGTAGCGCTTGTTGGCCGGGTCATCCACCAGCTTCACCCCGGGGGCGTTGATCAGGAGCGCTTTGACTTCGGCAGCGGTGATTTTCAGCTTCGTCTCGATGTTCACCGCTTCGGAATGGCCGTAGATGACCGGCACCCGCACCGTGGTGGCCGTCACCCCGATGGTGTCGTCCTCGAAGATCTTCCGGGTTTCGTTTACCATCTTCATCTCTTCCTTGGTGTAGCCGTTCTCCAGGAAGACATCGATCTGGGGCAAACAGTTGAAGGCAATCTGGTAGGGGTAGATGCTGCTCTCCAGCCGCTTGCCGGCCGCGTAGGCAAGGACCTGATTTTTCAGCTCCTCGATGGCCTTGGCGCCGGTGCCGGAAACCGCCTGGTAGGTGGAGACCACGATCCGCCTGATCCCCACCTTGTCGTAAACGGGCTTGAGGGCCACCAGCATCTGGATGGTCGAGCAGTTC
>JAJYKH010000306.1 GCA_021788685.1 Deltaproteobacteria bacterium
CGGCCTTCCGGATCGTAGGCCTCGTAGTTGAGGTAGCCGGAGAACCGCTGGCGGCGGGAAAGGGCCGCCACCCCGGCGTGGGAGGCGGAGCCTGCCTCCTCCGGCAGGAGCCTGGCGAGGAGCCCCGCGATCATGGCTTCTTCTCCTCCCGCTTCCTCTTCTCCTCCCCGAAGATCCACCGGCCCTCGTCCACCTCGAAGTAGATGTAGCGCGGCATGAAGAGCGCCCCGTCCGCCCCGGGATAGGCGAGGATCAGGCCCCGCATCACCCTGGGCGGGGTGAGGATCGGCGGTTCCGGCTCGGCGAGCAGCCCGGCCAGGCGGCGGTACTGCGCCCGGAGGTAGTCGTCCCGGCCGGCCGCGGCCCCGGCATCCTTCCCGGTTCGGCAGCCGGCGGCGCCCTTGTCCAGGGAGAGGGCGCCCGTGGCGTGGCCGTAGGCGGTGGCCACATCGACGCAGGCGCCGGAGTCGTCCGGCGTGCGGCACTTGAAGTGCTCATGGTAGGGGTTCAGCAGCGGGCCGCAGCCCGAAAGCAGGAACACGAGAACGGCGAGCGGCAGGAATCGGGACATGGGAAGCTCCTTGTCAGAAGGCGGACTGTTCCAGGTTCTTGATCTTCAGCTCCACCCCCTCGGCGATGACCGCGGTCACCTTCTGGGTCGGCCCCACCTCGATCACGGGCGTGGTCTGCTTGGCGAGCTGCAGGTAGAAGTCCCGCAGGGTGTCGGCGCCCCCGGCCAGGCCCTTGCCGCCCGCGGTCTTGGCGATCTCCGCCGGGTTGACGGAGGAGGTGGTGCCGAGCGGGGAGACCGACTGGGAGAGGCCGGCGGACTGGAGGGCCTCGCCGGCGCCCCCGAAGATCCCGGCGATGACCGCCCGGGCGGTGGCCGCCCCCATCCGGGAGACCACCAGTCCGGCGAGCCCCACCTTGCCGTCCGAGCCGACCACGAACCCCTTGACCTTGCTGTCGATCACCGCCTCGCCGCTTCTGTCGAGGCAGGCCAGGTTGACCAGCCGGACGTCGGCCCGCTCCTTGTTGAGCTTGCCCGTGGCTTCGGCCACCATGAAGCACCCCTGGAGCCCGGCCTTGATCCGGTTGGGAAGGACGGCCGGCGCCTGGATGCGGAGGAGCAGGGGCTCGGGGTTGCTGTCGCCCGCGCCCATGGTCGAGGCGTCAAAGCCGGTGAGCAGCTCGGCTTCCATGAACGAAGGGGGAAGATAGAGCGCCCTCTCTTTTTTTTTATCCTCGGGCTTCTCCGGAGGGGCGGCCGCCCCTTCGACCACCATGATGCCGCCGACCATGGTCTCTTCAGGCGGCGTGGCCGGGGGCTGCTCCTCAGATGCCGATGGCGGCGGTGCGGCCGGACCGGCGGCGGCCCGCTCCGGCGGGGGGAAGCCTGGCCCGGGCCGGGCCATGATCTCGTCGGCCGTGGGCACGGCCGGCGCCGGCGGGTAGGAGGGGCCGGCCCCCGCTTCCCCCGGAGCGGTCGCCGCCCAGTCCTTTTCCGAGAGCCGTTCGTTCAGCTTCGCCACCTGCTTCCCGAGGTCCTCGATCTGCCTTTCCTGGTCCCGGTATTTGCTGCGTTCGAGCAGGGTCCCGTCGAACCGGACCTGCCTCACCTCCTCGACCGGGGCCTTGGGGGGCGCCGGCGCTCGCACCGCCCCATGGAAATGGGCCAGGATCAGGATGACTCCGGAAAAGAGCCCCAGGAGAGTGAACCTCTTCTGGCGGGGAGTGAGCGCGTTGAATTTTTCCCTGAGGATGTTCATGGCCGCTCCTGCCTGGTTTCCACCACATAGAGGTTGGTCCGGTCGCCGGCCGCCGCGAGCCGCAGGTCTTCGAGGGCGATGAAGATGATGTTCTCGCCGAAGGCCGGCCCCGCGAACTGCTTCTCCGTCAGCTCCAGGCCGGGGGCCGCCCCCTCCAGCTCGTACTTCTTGAGGCGCAGCCCTTCGCCCTCCACGTCCACCACTTCGCGCAGGGTGATCCGGAGGTCCCGGTAGCCCCCGACCGGGATCTCGGTCCGCCGGACGGTGTAGCTCTCCGGAAAGTCGCCCCGGTACGCCTCCCGCACCAGCCGGCTCGCCTTCTCCTCGACGGCCATGGACTGGAAGCGCTCCAGGTTGGCCTTCACCGCGTCCTTCATCCCGGCCCCCAGCCGGACGGTGCGCGAGGGGATGTCTTTGGGAAAGCCGATCAGCTGGTAGACGGAGTCGTCGCACACCGCGAAGAATTCGGTGGGGGTGGCCGCGTAGGTCTTCTCCTCGCCGGTCTTCCGGACCAGGAACTTCACGAAGGCGTCTCCCCCCACGATCTTCACCTGGACGCCTTTTTCCTCGGAGGTGGTGACGTCCTTCAGCCGCCCCGGGCAGGAGATCCGGTTGACGTCCCGGTTGGAAAGCTCGACCGCGGTGACGACCTCCGGCAGCACCGGCCCCTCGGCGAATTGGGGCTCCGGCGGGGCTGCCTGCGCCGCCGCGGGCGCGGGCAGGAGAGAGGCCGCAAGAAGCAGGGTGGGGATCGTCTTCATGGCCGTCCCTCCCCCTTTTCCGCGGCCCGCCCCTCTTCCTCTCCGTCCACGACCTGGAGGACCAGGAACCGCCCCCGGTCGAGCCGGAACCGGACCACGTAGGTGCGGTTCGAGGTGGACGCCCCGCCGCCGGTGAACTCCGTCTCCTGGCCGTGCAGCACCAGCCGCCCGCGGTCGTGGTCGATCCCGATCCCGGTCAGCTGGAAGGCCTTGGAGACCTGCGCCTCCTCGATCCGGGCGGCCAGGTCGTACCACATGGCCTCCCCCTTCCCGTAGTCTTCGGGCGCGTAGAGCCGGAGGAGGTCGGAGAAGTTGCTCCGGGCCGTGGCCGGGGTGTAGTTGAACGCCAGGTAGGAGATCTCGCGGGCCATGCCCTTGAAGTACCCGTCGTCGGGCGTGGCGCCGGTGTATTCGATCTTGGCCGGCACCACCGAGGGCAGGACAATGGTCCTGCTGGACCGCAGGACCTTCTCCAGCGCGAAATGGTTCATGACCGTGACCGCGGCCAGAACCAGGAGGACCATTTTGATCAGCCGGTTCTCCCCCAGGAGGTTGGCGGATTCGGAGAGGTAGAGATCGAGCTTCATTCGCTGAACTCCTTTTCGAAGTAGGAAGGATAGCCCCGGAAGCCCACCAGGCCGGCGATGTAGAGCAGGTGGTTGAAGTACCCCCGCGGCTTTCTCTTCTTGATCCGGCTGTAGAGGACGGGCAGCAGGAGCGACAGCCAGGTGAGCGCGCCATCGAAGATGAGGATGATGCCGCAGCTGACCATGAGAATGGCGAGCTCGTCCCCTTCGAACCAGAGGACCTGGATCGGGGCGGACAGGTAGCGCGGGAACTCCCGCTGGAAGCCGGCGGCCATGCGGGTTCCTCTACCGGATCATGGCGCCGAGGGAAGTGACGATGGAGTCGGCCTTCACCACCAGGGCCGTGCCCAGTAGGGTGCCGGCCGCCGGGACCACCATCTGCCGCATGGCGAGGATGGCGGTGATGACCACGCCCACGACGCCGCCCACGAACCCGGCGCTGCCTTTCTGCATCTTGTTCACGGCGATGTCGTAAACGTCGTAGAGAAAGCTCCCGGACACCGGGGCGGTGAGCGCGAAGGCGTTGGTGGCGTAGCCGGCGGTCAGAATGACCGCGGCCGTGAAAATCAGGGTCGTTCTCATGTTCATGGCTCTTCTCCTCCTTGCAGGTGTGGGTATGGATGATGCTGGGTCCCGGCCGAAGCGGCCGGATGCGCCGGCGGACGTTACGGGGCCGGCGCGACAGCGGGCTTCCCCCTCACCAGGATCACCGTCCGGCGAGGCCCGGCTCCGGGATCGACCGCCTCCCTGCCGGTTTCCTCCGGCGGCTGCAGTCGCCGGCCCGAGACCCGGATG
>JAJYKH010000307.1 GCA_021788685.1 Deltaproteobacteria bacterium
CGATCTCAGGCCGGAGGGAGGCAGGACCGGAGGGGGCGCCGCCTCCGGGGCCCCTTCGTCGGTATCGTCCAACTCCAGATGCAATTCGAGCTCCTCCCCGCTTCCATCTTCGTGGTTGTCGCGGCTGAGGTCAAGGCCGGGCTCATCGAACGTGAGGTCGAGCACCTCCCCGTCCGCTGTCCCGCCGGCGTTGCCCTCGTCCTCGGCCCCGAGGGGCAGGACGTCCTCGCCATCGCCCTCCTCGGTCAGGAGATCCGAAAGATCGTAGATGGAGTCGGAAGGCGCGGGCGGGTCCCCGTCCTCGTCGCCCATCAACCCGGTGAGATCGATCCCGTCCAGGTTGGAGGCCGTCCCCTGGGCCCCCGGGGCGGCTTCCTCGGGGTCTCCGGCGGACGCCAAGTCGAGCGCTTCCCCTCCCTCCTCGCCGTCGAGATCGAGCGTGAGCACCATCTCCTCGCCTTCCTGGGCGGCAGCCACGGCAAGATCCTGCGGCTCCCCGCCGGCCACATCCTGCTTGAGGTCCGCCCCCTCGTCCTCTCCGGGGGCTGACAGATCGAGGGGCTGCGACTCGCCTTTACCCTGGAAGTCGAGCTCGATATCCTGTGCCCCATCCTGCCCAGGAGGCGACAGGTCGAGATCCTGTGCCTTATCTTCGCCACCCGGGTCGAGATCGAGATCCAACAATCCATCCTGCCCGGATGGCGACAGATCGACCTCTTCCGCCTCGCCCCCTCCGCCCAGATTCAGCTCCAGCTCCTCCGCTTCCCCCTCTGGGGCCGACAGGTCGAGATCCTGCGGTCCGTCTTCACCGCCCCGATCGAGATCGAGATCCAACAGCTCCTCCTGCCCGGGGGGCGAGAGATCAAGCTCTTCCACCTCGCTTCCCCCGCCCAGATCAAGCTCCAGCTCCTCCGCCTCCTCCCCTGCGGCGGCCGGTTCTGGGGCAGCAGCCGCGAGCGGCGCGGGCTCGGCGCCCAGCCCGGAGAGATCGATGGCGGGAATTTCCTCCTCTAGGAGGGGGATCTCCCCGCCGGCATTCTCCGCCCCGGCGGTCCCCTCCCCGCCTTCCGCTTCGTCCGGGGAGAAATCGAGATCTCCCTTCTCCTCCGCCCCCCCGAGCAGCCCGGCCTCGACACCGTTCGCCTCCAGCTCCCGGTACAGGTCGCCCGTGGGATCCGGTTCCTCGGCCGGGACCAGCTCGGGCTCGGTGGGCCCGCTGTCCGTCACCCCGAGGGAGATGGCATACGGCGCCCGAATGGCCGTTCCCCTGAAAGGAAGACCATTCTTGCCTTCCAGCTGGAGATGGCATTTGGCGCAGGCGACCAGATCGTCGAACGAGATGAAACCGCATTTGGGGCAGCGCATGGCTCTTTCCTCGGCTGGGGGAAGTCCTGCTGGTTCAGCAGGAAACGAAGTTTACTTCAAAAGTGCATTTTTCTCTATAAGTCAAGACGGTGCAAGAAAAAATCGTGATCTTCGGCCCTTCTCCGGAGAAACGGTAGCCGTCCCGGTCTCCGTCTTGACCGTGATTTTCGGTTACAATTCAGCAAGAGATCTCCTTCACCATATCGCCGCAGGCGGCCTCCGGCTTGAGGGCAAAGCCGCTGGCCCCTGACTTTTTCTTTCATCTTGCAGAGAATGCGGGTTCCGGCTAACCTTGGATGCCGTGCCGGGCACGGCCCGCTCCCGGACGGCTTTTGAACCTGCGCTGGAGGACTTGAATGGCCATCTGTCCCTTCCCCCGAAGACTCCTGCTGGTGCTGCTGCTCGCCTTTCCCTTGGCGGGATGCCACCACCAGCCCATCCCGCATCTCTCCTCGGACGCCTGCCTGCTGGAGCCCGGCCACACCACCCGGCAGGAGGTGCTCGCCTATCTCGGCACCCCGGATCAGCGGCGGATGGATCCCCAGAACGGGGAAACCTGGATCTATTACCATGCCAACAAGAGCTTCCTGCGCCGAGCCCCTTATGTCGGCCAGAAGCTGGGAGAGGAGCAGTTTGACGTGGTGACGGTTACCTTCCAGGGCGACCTGGTCCGGACCTGCGCCTACCGCTCCCTGAACGAAAAGGAATTCAAAAAGGAGGGGCTGGCCGGCGGTGAAAACCCTGACTCTTCGTCCTGACCGCCGGACGGGCAAATACGCCAAGGCCCGGGAGCGGATGGTCCGCGAGCAGCTGCTGCCGCGGGGAGTCACTGATCCGCGGGTGCTGGAGGCCATGGCGCGGCTGCCCCGTGATTTCTTCGTGGACGAGGCCCTCCGGGGCCGGGCCTATGGCGACCACCCCCTCCCCATCGGCGAGGGACAGACCATCTCCCAGCCGTACGTGGTGGCCCTCATGACCCAAGCCCTCCGCCTCCGGGGGCGGGAAAAGGTCCTCGAGATCGGCACCGGCTGCGGCTACCAGACCGCCATTCTCGCCGCGCTCTGCGACCGGGTCTACACGGTGGAGCGGCTCAAATCCCTTCACATCAAGGCCCGCCGGGTCTTTGACGAGCTGCACCTCTTCAACATCCTCTGCAAGATCGACGACGGGACCCTGGGCTGGCCCGAGCACGGCCCCTACGACGCGATCATGGTCACCGCCGCCGGGCCGCGGGTGCCGGAGCCGCTCATTGCCCAGCTGGCCGACCCGGGCATCCTGGTCATGCCCGTGGGCGGGCGGGAAGGCGTCCAGGAGCTGGTGACCGTAGTGAAGGAGCAGGGCGAAACCCGGGAGCAGGTGCTTGATTCCGTCCGCTTCGTCAGCCTCATCGGCGACCATGGCTGGAGGGCCGCCTCCTCCTGACCCGCCGATCCACTCCCGTCCCCCGGTTTGCTCCCCTCCCCGATCTTCCCAGGAAAGCTTGCCCTTGGCGCTCTTTCCGAGGGGCAGTCCCTTTTCCCCTAACCCCTGACCGCCCGCGCCAGCTCGTTCACCCGCGCCATCGCCTCCTGGACGTCGATGGTGAGGAGCCGCCGCCCGGCCATGATCAGCCGGCCGCCGATGATCGAGTCCCGCACGTCCGCCCCCCGGGCCGCGTAGACCAGGTGGGATTCCTCACGGTAGCAGGGGGTGAGATGAGGCGCCGCGGAATCGACCACGATGAGGTAGGCGCGGCAGCCGGGCCGGAGCATACCCAGGTCGGGGAAGCCGAGCAGGACGGCGGCGCCCCGGGTGGCCAGGCGCAGGGCCTCGCCCGCCGGCAGCACGGAGGGGTCGGCGTGGACCACCTTCTGGAGCTTGGCGGTCAGATCCATTTCCTTGAAAAGGTCCAGGTTGTTGTTGCTGGCGCAGCTGTCGGTGCCGAGCCCCACCGGAATGCCTTTGGTGAGGTACTCCCGGACCGGGGCGATCCCGGAGGCGAGCTTCAGGTGGCTCGACGGGCAGACCACCACCCCTGCCCCGGATTGGGCGAGCAGGTCGAGCTCCTCCTCGGTCAGCCAGACCCCGTGCACGCAGACCGTTTCCGGATCGAGCACGCCCAGGGCGGCGAGATGGGCGACCGGCGTCGTCCCGTACCGTTCCCGGACGATGGCGACCTCCTCCTTGGTCTCCGCCACGTGGATGAAGAAGGGCGCCCGCCGCGCCCGGGCGAGCTCCTTGGCTCGCCGCAGGGTCTCCGGGCCGCAGGTGTAAGGCGAGTGGCAGAAGACCCCGGGGGTGAGAAGAGGATGGCGTCCCTGCCAGGCATCAAGGAAGGCCCCCGCCGCCTCCACGTTCCTGCCCGGGTCGGGGACCCCGGGGGCCGGAAAATCGATCACCCCCTGGGCGGCCACCGCCCGCAGACCGGCCGCGCAGAAGGCGGCCGCGGCGGCGTCCTCGTGGAAGTAGCCGTCCGCCACGCAGGTGGTGCCGCTCAAAATCATTTCCGCCGCGGCCAAGGTGGCGCAGCAGGCGACCATCTCGGAATTGACAAACCGG
>JAJYKH010000308.1 GCA_021788685.1 Deltaproteobacteria bacterium
TTGACCCCTTTCCTTCGCCTTCGCCCTTATTTCCTTCGCCACGCGGGCGCGTGGATTGAAACTTGTGCCTTCTCTCAGCCGATGATCACATTGTTGCTCAGCTCGTCGGTATCGTCCGGGCGGACCGGGAAGTGGCGGGCGAGGACCTCCCCCACCTTGCCGATCTCCCGGCAGAGGACCTCGGCCCCCCGGCGGCCCCCGATCCCATTGGCTATCTCGCGGGCGTGGGCCTGGAGGGTTTCGGGCTTGATCTTTTCGTAGATCCCCTTGTCGGCCAGGATCCACACCTTATGCTCGAAGAGGGAGATGAAGAAGAGGACGCCGGTGGCCTCCCGGGTCTTGTAGAGCCCTTTCTCATAGAAGGCCCGGAGAGCCCGGGCCTGCACCCGCGCCTCCAGGCGGGTTTCCGGAACGAACAGCCGGTGGACCGCCGGCAGGAAGCGGGATGCCCAGCCCGTGAGCCAGGCCAGGGGGGCCGCCAGGGGGACGAAATGCCACAGGGAATCGGCAAACAACCGGTCGGCCGCCGCCAGCGCAGCGAGGCCGCCCAGGAGCACCCCGGCTAGCACCCGCCCCTCGGGGTAGGTGTCGCTCGCGTCCACCACCATGACCGCGATCTCGCCGGCGGTGGTCTTCTCCACCGCCTCGATGGTCGCGCTGATCCGGGCCTTATCGGCCTCGCTGAACAACCTCTCCGCCTTCATGGCACGTCCTTGCATGTGTAACGGGGCCCCTCCAAGATATTGGCAATGGTCCGTAAGCGGTTACCGGGTGCCTCAGATCCGCGGAAGAGGCCTGTCCGCTATCCCAGAGAAGCCTGGATAAGACCCTCTATTGCCTGCGGCAAAGAGGGTCTAAACACCGATATGCGGGCAGGCCGATGACGAAGGAGATGCGGTGCCCGGTACCGCTTACCAGCTGCCCGAAGCGCCGCCGCCGCCAAACCCGCCGCCGCCGAAGCCTCCGAAGCCTCCGCCGCCCCCCCCGAAGCCGCCCCCGCCCGTGTAGAACCCGCCGCCCCCGCCGCGCAGGAAGGCGGCCAGGAGGAAGGGCAGCAGGAGGCCGGCCAGGGCGCCCGCCGGCATGAGGAGGAGCAGCAGCAGCCCGAAGGGGCCGCCGGCCAGGAGGAAGAGCAAGGGCAGAAGCAGCGCGCCCGCGCCCATGCCGAGCTTCCGGGAGACGCTGCCCAGAAACGCGACGATAAGCGCGCCGAAAAAGAGATAGGTGAACAGGGGCGGCGGCCCGCCTCCCCGGCGGGCCGGCAGCCGCTCGGCGTGGAACTCGCCGCGGGTGGTCTGGATGAGGGCGGCAACTCCCGCCTCGAACCCCTCGTCGAACTGGCCGGCCTGGAAACGGGGGGTGATGACCAGGTCGATGATGCGGCCGGCCGCCAGGTCGGTGAGCACCCCTTCCAGCCCCCGGCCCACTTCGATCCGCAGCTTGCGGTCGTTTTTCACCGCCAGCAGGAGGACGCCGTTGTCCTTGCCCTTCTGCCCCACTTTCCAGGCATCCACCGTGCGGATGGAGAAGTCCTCCAGGTCGTCCCCCTCCAGGGAGGGGATGGTGAGGATGGCGATCTGGGTGGAGTCGGTCCGGTCGAATTCCTGAAGGGTCGCTTCCAACTGCGCCTTGGCGGCCGGGGAGATCATGTTGGCGTAATCGTTGACGTAGCCGTGGTACGGCGGCACCTCCAGGGCCATGGCGGCGCCCCGGCCCAGGAGGAGAACGGCCAGGGACAGGAGGAGGACGAGTCCGGCGCGGTCCAGCCAGGCATGGAGGCGGGAAGACAGGCGGCCGGTCAGGGGCCGGTGATCGTTGGAGGCGCTCATGGATACTGATTATCGGTCAATACTTGACAATCTCGTCAAAATTCTGAATCCGGATGCTCTAATTATAAGCACAAGCTTCGATACACAAGGCGCGGCGGTGTCCGCGAAAGCGGAGGCGTAAGAGGGTCGCCGAGACATTTCGCGGCCCGCCGCAACGCCGTAGATCGGGCTTTTTGCGACGCCATCAGAACTTCACGGCCGGCGCCTTCTCCGCCCCGGCCTCGGCCTGGAACGGCACCCGCCGGTTGAGGTGGAGCAGGTACTGATTGGTCAGGTTGTTGGGGAAGGTGCGGATGGAGGTGTTGAAAACCCGCACCGCCTCGTTATAGCGCACCCGGGCCACATTGATCCGGTTCTCGGTGCCTTCGAGCTGGTGCTGCAGGTCGCGGAAGTTCTGGTTGGCCTTGAGGTCGGGATAGCGCTCCACCACCACCATCAACCGGGAAAGGGCGGAGGAGAGCTCGCCCTGGGCGCTCTGGAACCGGTTCATCGCCCCGGGGTCGTTCACCGGCGGAGCGCCCACCTGGACCTGACCCACCTTGGCCCGCGCCTCGGTGACCGCGGTGAGGGTTTCCCGCTCATGGGCGGCATACCCCTTCACCACTTCCACCAGGTTGGGAATGAGGTCGGCCCGCCGCTGGTAGGCGGCCTGCACGTCGCCCCAGGCGGCGGTCACCGCCTCGTCGTTGGTCTGGATCTGGTTGTAGCCGCAGCCGGAGAGCCCGACGGCAAGCAGCAGCATGGAAAAAAGGACGAGAATTCTTTGCATCGACTTCACTCCGGTGGCGAGGATTGGTGGAATCGCAACTAATTGCGAGCCGGTCGGGAGAGTAACCAAAAAACTTCCAGCCATCAGGATAATCCAGGGCCGCCGGATGTCAAGCCTGGTCGCCCCCGAGCTGGCGAAATGAAAGAGGATCCCTGAATCCGTGACGATGGGTTGAGCTCGTTGAGCCTATTTCATTGAATCGATGACTCACGGCACTGGGCCGAGCCATGGCTTCACCCGTCGCCCTGCGGGGCGTCCGTCCGCACGCCATCTCCTTTGCCGGCAACCGCTCGATATAGCCCACTATAATCGAATGGTCGCCTTCGCGGATCTGGCGCACGGACGAACACTCCCGGATTCGGGGAATCCCGCAAATCACGGGCGGAGGAGCCGGGCTTCAGACCCCCGCGGGGCCGAGGCTCCGCACGGGCATTGTGCTCCCACCGCTGCCGTGCCGTCGCCCAGCTTGACATCCTGATAGAAGCGACACTGGCTGCAGCTGGTGAGCTTCTCCGCCGCCGAGCCCTGGACCGCGCCCCCGCACAGGGTGCCGGCCACCGCCCAGCAGGAGCGGCCATGGTCGGGATAGGCCGGGCAGATCCCGTATTCGCCCACCTTGCGGCCCCCCGGGGTCCGCCCGCAATTCAGCACCTCCCAGCAGCTCCTGGACCCGAACTGGGAATGCCCCGCCTGGATTTCCTGGCCGACCAGATCGAGGAGGGCCTCGATCACCTTCTTCAACTCCTTGGCCTGGACGGCGAGCTCCTTGGTGGCGGTGGCCGAGGCATCGGCGCTCGCGGCGTTGGCCTGGGTCACCCGGTCGATCTGGCCGACCGCCGTGTTGACCTGCCCCATTCCCTCGGCCTGGTTATGGCTCGCCTGGGAAACCTCCTCGATGAGCTGGGTGACCTTGCCGATGCCGGCCGCCACCCGCTGCAGGGTGGCGGCCACTTCCCCGGCCGCGGCTACCCCGCGCTCCGCGTTCTCCCGGGACTCCTCGATGAGGGCGGCGGTGTTCCGGGCCTCTTCCGCACTGCGATGGGCCAGGTTGCGCACCTCCTGGGCCACCACCGCGAAGCCGAGCCCGGCATCCCCGGCCCGGGCGGCCTCGACCGCCGCGTTCAAGGCCAGCAGGTTGGTCTGGAAGGCGATCCCGTCGATTGTCTTGATGACCTTGGCGGTGTTGTCGGAGGAGGCCTTGACCTTGCCGATGACCTCGGCCATGCGGCCCATGGCCTCTTCCGCCCCGTGGAGGGCGGTCTGCGCCTCCCCGCACATCCGGTTCGCC
>JAJYKH010000309.1 GCA_021788685.1 Deltaproteobacteria bacterium
CGTGGATTTCGCGGGCGTGAGCTGGGATGTGTACCAGAAGGGCAAACGGTTCTTCAACGTCCAGAGCTTCGCCGCCATGAACATGTTCAACGTTCCGGATAACGTCACCTTCCCCAACCCCTTCGAACTCGCGCAGGGCGGCGGTGACATAAATGTTCAGACCTTGCCCCAAATCATGTCCGGTCGGGGCAACGGCATCCTGGACCGGACGAACCTGGGTGACATCTACCACACCAGCGCCGTGTACATGGACAAGTGGCAGAACCTGAACTACTTCATCGCCGGCGGCTGGAGCCATACCGACCCGCGTGGCTGGGACGAGATGGGCAACAGCCTCCTGACCTCCTGGTGGGGTGATCTGACCAGCAAGGACGGCTTCTCCGTCTATGTCGGCACCCGCTACGACCTGCCCGACTACGGGCTGAAGTTCGGCCTCGAGTACAACCACGGCTCCGAGGACTGGATCAGCTTCACCCCGGGCAACGACGATCTCTATGCCTCCAAGCTGGCCACCCGCGGCAACGTGTACGAGGCGTACACGATCTGGGACATCCCCGGCGGCGAGGCCGTCTCCAAGTTCGGCAAGGCCTTCATCCGGTTGGGCTATCAGTACTACCAGTATGACTACACCGGCAGCGGCTATTGGCTTGGCTCGCCGGTCAAGCTGGACGAGCTGACGTCTAATCCTATGAATGCCCAGCTCTATGCCCCGACCGACCATGCGAGCGAGGTGTACGCCACCTTCGAGGCCTGGTTCTAATCGCGCATAGCGCTGAGTTGTTTTGTTGATGATGAGAGGGAAGGGCGCCCCCAGCGCCTTTCCCTCTTTTTATTTCAACACAAAGGATGAAATCAACGCATGGCACCCAATCTCAAGACTGATCCACTTCGGGTGAGTTTTTCCCTTTTTTCCGAGACGATCGTTCACGCCATCTTCCCCCGCCATGGGGGAGTGAGCCCGGAGCCGTGGGCGAGTCTCAACGTGGGCTTGGGGGTTGGGGACAGCCAAGAGAACGTGCTGGAAAACCGTGGCCGGATCAAAACGGCGCTCGGGGTCGAACGCCTGGTGTCCTGCCGGCAGGTGCATGGGACCACAGTCCGCCGGGTGGAGCGCGCTCCGGAAGAGGACGTGGAGCTCGAAAGCTGCGATGCCCTCATCACCGGCGTGCCGGGGGTGGGGCTCATGATCCAGCAGGCGGACTGCCAGGCGGTCCTGCTTCACGACCCGGTAGCGGAAGCGGTGGGGATCGCCCATTCCGGCTGGCGCGGGAGCGTGGGCAACATCATCGGTGCCACCATCGCGGCGATGACGGCGGCGTACCGCACCCGGCCGGCTGACCTGCGGGCCGGCATCGGCCCCTCCCTCGGCCCATGCTGCGCCGAATTCGTCAACTTCCGGACCGAGCTGCCCCCGGCCTTGCATTCGTACCAGGTGCGGCCGAATTATTTCGACTTCTGGGCGATCAGCCGCGACCAGCTCCTTGCCGCTGGGGTGAAGAAGGAGAATATCGAGACCGCCGGCCGGTGCACGGTCTGCTCCCCCGAATTCTTTTCCTACCGGCGGGAGGGCCGCACCGGCCGCTTTGCCGCCGTGATCGGGTTGAGATGAAGCGGTCACTCCTCCCGCCCCCCTCTCTTCTGCTCGCTTTCCTCGTTCCAATTCTTGACTGATCGATATTCAGAAATTATAATTTTCTGATAATCAAATCTTAGCGAGGGCGGTAAAGTGACTGTCCAGGAAACATGCAGTATCGGCAAGCGGGGCACCGTGGTCATCCCGGCTCGAATCCGGAAACACCTGGGGCTCAAGGAAGGATCGCTCATCATAGCCGAAGAGCACGAGGACGGCGTGCTTCTAAGGCCGGCCGTAGCCGTGCCGCTAGAGACCTATTCAACGGAGCGCAAGGCAGAGTTTATCCTTTCCGACGCCGTGGACAAGGCGGATTACGAGAAGGCCGTGGCAGAGGTGCGGAAGATGGGTCTCGATCCTGAAAAAATCCCGCACTTCAGGCCGCCAGGGGTATAATTCGTGGACCGACTCTTTCTGGATGCCAACATCCTGTTTTCTGCGGCCTACCGGCAGGATGCGGGACTCGTTCGCTTATGGAGGCTGGATGAAGCCGAGCTGGTGACCTCGGTCCATGCCTTGGAAGAGGCACGGCGTAACTTATCGGGCCACGAGCAGCAGAAGAGGCTGGATCGATTGCTCGAAAAGGTAATGGTCCTAGAGAGCCAATCAGAGAATGACAATCTCCCACCTGATATCGAATTGCCGGATAAAGACAAGCCCATTCTTTCGGCAGCAATCCATACCCGAGCGACCCACCTCATTACCGGCGATTTTCGCCATTTCGGTAAATATTACGGAAAAAGCGTTGAAGGCGCCCTCATCCTGCCCCCAGTCCTCTACTTGGCTGATTTTTGAAAACTCCAATCCCCGTGCCCACGGTCAGAGCCATCGCCATCGAATTGTTGTCTCAATGGGAGGAAACCGGGGAGCCGCTCGACTCCCTTCTGGAGCCGGCCGCGGTCGGGCTGGCAGACCTCCGCGACCGGCAGCTGCTGTATGCCCTTGGGTACGGGGCGGCCCGCTGGCAGGGCTATCTTGACTGGGTGATCGGCCGTTTTTCCTCCCACCCCCTCTCCAAGATGAAACCACGGACCAGGGCGGCCCTCCGGCTGGGCATTCTGCAGCTGCTGGTTCTGAGCCGCATTCCGGCGGCGGCGGCCATCAACGAGACGGTGGCCGCACTGGCGGCGGCCCGCCAACCCAAATGGCTGACCGGTTTCGTCAACGGGCTGCTCCGAAACGTCGCGCGGCAGGCACACGAGCTGCCCACCCCGTGGCGGCAGGCCGAGGAGCTGCCCCTTTCGGCCCGCCTCAGCCATCCCGACTGGCTTCTCACCCGGTGGCAGGCGCGGTACGGCTTGGAGAAGACGATTGCCATCGCCGCCGCCAACAACGCCCCGCCGCCCCTCTGCCTGCGGGTCAATACCGCCCGCGTCGCCATTCCGGACTTCCTCGAAGCCTGCCGGGCCAAGGGCCTGGAGGCGGAGCCAGGCGGGCTGGCGCCCGCGGCGGAGCGGCTTCCCGGCTATTCCGGCTCGGTCGCAGGAATCCCGGGCTACGCGGAGGGGTGGTTCATGGTGCAGGACGAGGCCGCGCAACTCGTTCCCCTCCTCGCGGGACCCTTTGCGGCCGGTTCCTATCTCGATGCCTGTGCCGGGCTGGGGGGAAAGACCATTCAGCTCGCGGCCCTGCTGCCCGCCGACGGCCCGCTGGTGGCCGTCGAGCCCAGCCTGAAGCGGCTGGAGCAGCTGCGGGAAAACCTCGTCCGGCTCGGGCTCAATGATCGGGTGGAGGTCCGGCCCGGTGAGCTGGGGGGGCTCACGGGCGGAACCGAACGGTATCGCGCCATTCTGGTCGATGCCCCCTGCTCCGGGCTGGGGGTGATCCGCCGCCACCCGGACATCCGCTGGAACCGGCGTTCCGAGGATCTCGGCCGCTTTCAGCGGAAGCAGCTCGAGCTGCTTACCGAAGCTGCCACGCTGCTCAAGCCTGGCGGCGTCCTCGTGTACGCCACCTGCAGCATCGAGCCGGAGGAAAACGACCAAGTGGTGGCCCGCTTCCTGGCCAGCCATCCCGGGTTCAGACTGACCGATGCCCGGGAATTCCTGCCCCCTGCGGCCGGGGTTTGCGTGGACCAGGAGGGGTTCCTCCGCACTCTGCCGGGCGAGCACGGTCTGGACGGGTTTTTTGCGGCCAGACTCATTAGGAATGAAGAGTGAATAGTGAAGAATGAGGAGATGAATGAGGAGCGCACATCG
>JAJYKH010000310.1 GCA_021788685.1 Deltaproteobacteria bacterium
TGGGTCGGAACGCTCTGCCGCATCGCCTGTTCATCGCTCTTCCTGCAGGCGGCAGCCGGCTCGGGAGGAAGCAGATCCTCGATGGTTTTGCCGATGATCTCCTCGGCGGCGTGGCCCGTCACCTCGGTCACCGCCTTGTTCACGACCAGATGATGCCCGGCTGCATCCTTGATGATGACCATGTCGGGAATCGTATTCACAAGCGCCATGAACTTGGCGCTTGCATTCTGAAAACCAATTTCCGCAGCCCTTTTGGATGCCACCATCCTTTTCTCGACAAAGGAGATGATGCCGGTGAGGGCCAGAAAACCGATAAGGCAATCCACGGAGCCGATCAGGAGCAGGTCTGGATTGACGCGGCCCCTCCAGAGCCACCCCACGAGGGTATTCATGATGACAATGAATACCTCGGAGAGAATCAGTGAGAACCAGAGGAGCTTCCAACTCTTCATCGTTCTGAGCTTCTCGGCCATACCCTCGGACATGGGTTCTCCTTTCAGTCTCTTCCCGCTCGCATCTATTTCATCACCATCTCCGCAACCGTCTGCGGCCCCTTGGCCTGATCCGTCCCGGCCTTCGCCAGCTTGGGCTCGGCCACCAAGAGCTGCCCGGGCGCAATCTTTCCCGAATTGACCAACTGGCTAACCACGGCGTTTGCCCGGTCGAGGGCGAGGAGCCGCAGGTCCGCGCTCCTGATCCTGATGGAGCGCAGCACGAATCCCTCCCGCAGCCGGATCTCCTCGGCTTGGCTTGCCGGCCTGGCCTTGCGGGCCAGGGCTCTTTCAGATGCCGGAGCGGCCTCGAGCGCCCTGTCGTAAACTCTTTTCAGCAGGCTCGGGTACTCCCCGGCGCTGACCACCACGTTCTGGACCCCGGTTTTCCGGCGTGACCAGCTTCTCTTCAGCTTTTCCAGCTTGATGAGATACAGCAGCCGCTCCCTGGCCAGGGCCTGGCGGTCGAGCTCCGGATCGGTGTGTCCCGTGACGTCCACCCGCAGCTCGGGCCGTTCCTGGAGCACGTCGGCCATGGCCGCCAGCTTCGCCGCCGCCTCCCCGGACAGCTCCGCGCGGCCCGGCGCAAAAGGAACGTACTGCAGGTCTTCGCCGCGGGGAACCAGGCTCCCCAGCAAGGCGAACGGGGAGGTCGCCGCCTTGGCGAACAGGTTGAGCAGGAATTGGCCCACCGCCCCGCGGACGCTGAACCGGGGGTCCTTCAGATCGCCCTCGACCGGGATGTCGAGGGCGATCTCCCCGTTCCGGTCCTGGAGGAGCGCCACGGCCAGGCCCACCGGCAGAGGGGTGGCATCGGGGCTCTCCACGCGCTCGCCGAGGGTGAGCTGATCGAGAAAGGCCTTGATGCTGCCCTCCAGCCTGCTCCCGCGCACCTGGTAGAGGGCATCGAGGCTCAGCCTGCCCTTTTCGATTTTCCTCCCGGCATACTTGCCGCTGTACGGGGAAAGCGCACCCAGGCTGAAGTCCTTGCAGTCGAGGGTGAGGTCGGCCAGGGGGCTGTCGCCCAGGAGGTTGACCTGCCCGAAAAGGGTGAGCGGGGCCTGATCCAGCCAACCATCCAGCTTCACCATGGCCCTGGAGTCCCGGTGGGAGGAGAGTCCGGCGATGGTGCCGTTCAGCTGGCCGACCTCCGCCCCATACGCGGGGTGGATGCTCCGGTCCTGAAACAGGAACGTGCCGTCCTGGATCGCCATGTTGGCGATGGTGATCTTGGCCGGGGACCCGGCTTTCGTTTTGGCGTGCGCTGCGCGAGCGGGGCGGCGCCTGAGCAGGTTGGTCAGGCTGGAGGTGCCGTCGGCGGCGATCAGCACCTTGGCAAAGGGCTCCCGCAGGCGGATTTCACGGATGGCGAGGGCCAGGGGGCTGGAGGAAAAGACGATGTTCCGCGCCCGGAGCTTCTTCCATTTCAGGAGGTCCTCCCCGCTGGCCGGGTCGGTTGCCGTCAGATCGGTCACCGCCCCCTGCCCGGTGAAGGAAACCCCGGGGGCGCCGGCGGCATCCGGCTTGACCTCCAGGTCGCCCCTTAGGGCCAGCTTTCCCCCGGCGAGAAGGCCCCGGAGCTTTTTCGACAGGTAGGGCTGGAAGCCGGCCACCTCCAGGGAATCGACGGCCAGCTTGGCCTTGAGATCCAGGGGGGCGAGGGTCAGAATGCCCTTGCCGCTCACGTCGCCGGTGCCGTTCATCCCCAGGGAGAGGTCGACGGTGCTGGCCGTCCGCGGCAACGTGGAAAGGGGCCCGGCGGTGAGGGTGATCGGGCCGAGGCTGATGACGCCCGGCTCTTTCAGGGTCCGGTCGGTAAAATCCACCTGTCCGTTGGTCAGCCGGAAGCGGCCGATGGTCAGCCCGAACCGGGGGCCGGCCGGCGGCTTTTGGGCTGCAGCCGCCTTAACTTTGACTTTCGGGGCGGCGCTGCCCGGGGCGGCAAGGAGGGAGAACGGGAGGAGCTTGCCGCCGGGAAGCCTGGCTATTTCCAGGTGCGGGCTATCGACGGCGATCTCGGCCACGCCGATTTTCCTGGCCAGCAGGTCGGAACCCGACAGCACGACGGTGAGGGAGGGGATGGTCAGAACCGGGTGCCCTTCCCGGTCGGCCACCTCCACCTGCCGGAGGGTGAAGGTGCCGCTGAGGGACAGCCGGGAGGTCCGGGTGACCCGATAGGAGAGATTGGCGTCCAGGTCCAGCAGGGCGGAGGTGACGGTCAGGCCGGTCGGGTTGGGGAGGTAGGCCAGGTACTCCGGAACGTCGATCCCGCTTGCCTTCAGGCTCACCTCGGTGGCCCGCGACGGGGAGAACGGCGTGCTGCCGCCGGCCAGGGAAACCGGGGTGCCGTTGATGACCGCCGAAAAGGCCGGCTGGACGGTTGATTCGATATGGCTCGGCAGATCGGAAATGGAGGGAATGGCCAGGTGGAGCTCGGTAATCTGGTGGGTCACCCCCTTGAGGCGGTCCTGATAGCGGATGGTGCCGCCGATGATCTCCAGATCGTTGATGGAAAAGAGCGCCGGTCCCCGCCTCTTCGCCTTCGACGAAGAAGGGGCAAGCAGGTCGGAAAAATTGTAGGTCCGTTCACCCGTGCGGATGAGGGTGACGATCGGGTGGGTCAGGGTGACCGACTTCACGATCAAGGCCCGCCTGAGCAGGGAGACGGCGTCGAAGTTGACGTCCAGCCGTTCGAAGGAAACGAAGTTGCCGGGCCCTTCCTTCCGGGCCAGGCGGAACCCGTCGATCTCGACCGCCAGGGTGAAGGGGTTCAGGCGGACCGTGCCGATGGCCACCCGGCGGTGCAGGGCCAGGGGAATCCTCCTTTCGAGGGCCATCTTCAGAAGGGGGGGCGCGACCAGGAGGCCGAACAGCCCGTAGGCGAGAACGGCCATGGCGAGCCAGTAGCCGGTCTTCCTGCGTGTCCAGCCCCTGAACGGAGCAGCCAGGTTGATCATGGGACGCCCTCCTACGCCCCCATACTATTCCCGAAATACAGATTCACAAGCTCTTTTCGGTTTTTTGCCGTCATCGCGAGGGATCACACCCGGCTGAGCGGTCTCGTTCCGTCCATCATCTCGTTGTGGATTGGACGCAGCCTGTGAAAGAATACGGAGAGCGATGGCGAAAGCAACCCATATCCTTCTCATTACCGGCTCTCCCGGGGTGGGGAAAACCACCCTGGTGAAGAAGGCGGTGCACGCCCTTGCGGGCCGGAAGCTGGCCGGGCTCTACACCGAAGAGATCCGGCTCGGCACGGTCAGGGAAGGCTTTGCCCCGGTGACCCTTCGGGGAGAACGGTTCGTCATGGCGCACACCGACCACCGGTCGGC
>JAJYKH010000311.1 GCA_021788685.1 Deltaproteobacteria bacterium
CTCGAAGAGGGTTTCCGTGCCGAGCAGGGGATGCCAGAATCCGGTGAGGCTGATCCCCGCCGGGCTGATCAGGTTCTCGCCCCGGTCGCCGGTCTGCAGCCGGTAGCCGATGGTGACCTGCCGGGGGCCTTCGGCCGCCGGCACCTGCAACGCGCCCTCCCCCGAGGGGGCGGGGGCCGGCTGGCCGTTCACCGTCACCCGGTCCACTTGCAGGCGGCCCAGCTCGATGCCGGCCGCGGGGCCGGGCGGGAGGTCGATCCGCGCGGTGCCCCGCAGGAGCCCGCGCTCCACGTCGAAGCTGATGGCGAGCTTCTGGACGGGCGGGCCGGCCTCAGCCGCCCGGACGGCGGGAGCGAACAGCATCAGCAGCACGAGAAGGCAGAAGGCGAAGGCCGGCTCAGACATCCTCGTCCTGCCGCCAGCGGTCCAGGGATTCCAAAGCGGTGTGCGCACGGTATCCTCCTCGCATTCTCTTGGGGATCTTTTGGCGGATGGGCGGAAACAGCCCGAAGTTGACGTTCGACGGCTGAAACCGCGACGGCTCCGACTGGGTGAGATGCACGATCAGCGCCCCGTGGGCGGTGTCGGCCGGGGGCACCACCGGCGGCCGGCCGGCGAGCAGCCGGGCGGCGTTGATGCCGGCGAGCAGCCCCATGGCCGTGGACTCGACGTACCCTTCCACCCCGGTGAGCTGGCCGGCGAGCAGCAGGTCCGGCCGGCTTCTGAGCTGGAGGGTGGGCAGCAGCAGCTCCGGGGCGCAGACGAAGGTGTTGCGGTGGATGCTCCCCAGGCGGACGAGCTCGGCTTTGGCCATGCCGGGAATCATCCGGAAGATCCGCTGCTGCTCGGGATAGGCGAGCTTGGTCTGGAAGCCGACCATGTTGTAGAGGTCGCCTTCCAGGTTCTCCTTGCGCAGCTGGACCACTGCGTGCGGCTCATGGCCGGTGCGCGGGTCGGGGAGGCCCACCGGCTTCATCGGCCCGAAGCGCAGGGTTTCGTCGCCCCGGGCGAGCATCACCTCGATGGGCAGGCACCCCTCGAAATAGTGCTGCTCCTCGAAGCTCCGGAGGGGCACGTAACGGGCGGTCCTGAGGGCCTCGATGAAGGCCCGGTACTGCGTCTCGTCCATGGGACAGTTCAGGTAATCGCCCGGCCCCTCCTGGTAGCGGGAGGCGGCGTAGACGATGTCGTAGTCGAGGGAATCGGCCGCCACGATGGGGGCGATGGCGTCGTAGAAGGCCAGGTGCTGCCGGCCGGTGAGCGTGCCGAGCGAGGCGGCGAGCGGCTCCGAGGTGAGGGGGCCGGTGGCGAGGATCACCGGGGCCGCCCCGGGCGGGGGCAGCTCCGTGATCTCCTGCCGCTCGACGGTGACGAGCGGCTCGGCCGCGAGCCGTTCGGTGATGAGGGCGGAAAAGCGGTTCCGGTCCACCGCCAGGGCCTTGCCCGCCGGGACCCGGGTGGCCGCCGCCGCCTCCATGAGGAGCGAGCCCAGGCGGCGCATCTCCTCCTTGAGGAGGCCCACGGCCGATTCGGGATCGTCGGCCCGCAGGGAGTTGCTGCAGACCAGCTCGGCCAGGCCCGGCGAGGTGTGGGCCGGGCTGAAGCGCCGGGGCTTCATTTCGAGGAGGCGCACCCGGCAGCCGCGGCGGGCGGCCTGCCAGGCCGCCTCGCAGCCGGCCAGGCCGCCGCCGATGATGGTGATCGCCTGTTCGGACAAGGGCTCAGATCTTGAAGGGGTTCGGTTCAGGGCAAAAAAGAGGTCCCGCCGGAAGCGCCGCAGTCGGCTCTCAGCTTTCGGCAGATCCGGGGGGACCGGCGATGCCCGGCATTCGCCTTTCAATCCTTCCGGGACTGCCGATCGCTGAAAGCTGACTGCTGAACGCTTTCGTCAGGGGCTTACAGGCCCAGCTCCGAGGTGACGGCCTGGACCACCGCATCGCTCGAGGTGCCGTGGACGCTCTTGAGGGTCCCTTTCTTCTGGTAGTAGCTGACCAGGGGCGCCGTCTTCTGGTTGTAAGTGTCCAGCCGGTGGCTGATGGCCTCCACGGTTTCGTCCTCGCGCTGCACGATGGGGCTGCCGCACTTGTCGCAGATGCCTTCCTTCTTGGGCGGCATGCTCTTGACGTTGTAAATGGCCTGGCAGCTCGAATTGGAGCAGGTCCGGCGGGTGGTGAGCCGGTCGAGGATCACGTCGCGGGGGACGTCGATGTTGACCACCATGTCGAGGTGGATGGACAGCTTGCGGAGGAGCTGGTCCAGGGCCTCGGCCTGGGGAATGGTACGCGGGAAGCCGTCCAGCAGAAACCCTTTTTTCGTGTCCGGCTGCTGGAGCCGTTTTTCCATCATGCCCATAATGAGCGAATCGGGAACCAGGTCGCCCCTGTTCATGTAAGCCTCGGCCTGTTTGCCGAGCTCGGTGCCGGCCTGGACCTCGCCGCGCAGGATGTCGCCGGTGGAAATCTGGACCGAGCCGTCCACCTTGGTGAGCATTTTGGCGACCGTGCCCTTGCCGGCACCGGGGGCGCCCAACAGGATCAGCTTCATCTTCTACCTCCTGGGATGTGTGTTGAATTGAAATATGATAGCGGATCGGGGCGCAAATATACACGATTTTCGTTGGCGAGCCTAGTGCCGTTGGGAACCGGTTTCACTGCCCGGCACCGGCTTCGCGTTTCCCATCTTCAGGGGGTCGCCTTGACTTGGAAAAAACAATAATTATATAATTTATCAGATAACATTGATCAGTTATTCCGAATGGTTATCAATAGTCCGTCAAGGAGGATGCGTATGCCCAGATTCGAGCTGATGCCCTTCGGAAAGCGGCAGCAGGGAGCCGGTCTGCCCGAAATGTTCCGGAAAATGAAAGTCCATTCAAGGAGGAACCAACCATGGCACTGATCAGATTCGAGGAACGTCCCTTTTTCCGCAACCCGTGGCTGGAGTTCGAGCGGATGCGCCGCGACATCGAATCCATGATGCGAGGGTTCGAATACGGCGCCACCGGTGCCCCGGCGGCCACCGCGGTCTTTCCGGCCATGAACCTCACCGAGGACAACGACAACGTCTACGTGAACGCCGAGGTCCCCGGGATCGCCCCCGATGATCTCGACATCTCGGTGGAGGGGAATACCCTCATCATCAAGGGCGAGCGCACGACCACCCCCGACCAGAAGGTTTCTTACCACCGCCGGGAGATCGAGCAGGGCAAGTTCAGCCGGGCGGTGACCCTCCCCACCAAGGTGGAGCCCGCCAAGGTGGAGGCGAAAACGATCGACGGCATCCTCTACATCACGCTGCCCAAGTCCGAGGAAGTGAAGCCCAAGCAGATCAAGGTCGAGGTGGAATAAGCTAAAAAATCAACCGGGCCATCCGCCCGGAGGAGGACGCCATGGCTGAGGAAAAGGAAATCCAGGTCAAGCAGAAGCAGGAGCTGAAGGAGGGCGGGGAGCCCACCAAGCCCGGCCGGCAGTTCGTGCCCCCAGTGGACATCTACGAAACCGAGGAGGCGGTGGTGGTGCTCGCGGAAATGCCGGGCGTGAGCAAGAGCACGGTGAGCGTCAACCTGGACAACGGCGTGCTCACCATCCGCGGCTGCCGCAAGGACGAGGACATCAAAGAGGGGACGAGCGTGCGGCTCCAGGAATACGAGAACGGCCATTACCTGCGGCGGTTCACGATTGCCGAAACCATCGACCAGCAGAAGATCGAGGCCAAGATGAAGGATGGCATGCTGCGCCTCAACCTGCCGAAGATCGAGCCGGCCAAGCCGCGGCGGATCGAGGTTTCGGCCGCTTAAGGCA
>JAJYKH010000013.1 GCA_021788685.1 Deltaproteobacteria bacterium
GATCTGTCGGCCCCCGCACGCAGCGGGCCAGCCGCCGGTAGAACTCCTCCCCCGGCATCTCCCGCGCCCCCAGGCTCTCCAGGTGGGCGGTCTTCATCTGGCAGTCGATCATCTCGAAGCCCCAGGCGGCGAGCTGCCGGCAGAGGGCGGCGAGCGCCGTCTTGGAGCTGTTGGCCACCCGGCTGAACATGGATTCGCCGAAGAACACCGTGCCCAGGGACACCCCGTAGAGGCCGCCCGCGAGCTCACCGTCCCGCCAACATTCCACTGAATGGGCGAATCCCAGCGCGTGCAGCCGGCAGTACGCCTCCAGCATCTCCGGGGTGATCCAGGTCCCCGGCCCCTTCTCCTCCCGGATGGCGGCGCAGGCCGTGATCACTTCCCGGAACCCCTGGTCCATGGTCACCGCGAAGGTCCCCTTCCGGATCTCCCGGGCCAGCCTCCGGGTGAGGTGGAATTCCTCCGGGGCGAGGATCATCCGGGGGGAGGGGGCCCACCAGAGGATGGGATCGCCGGTGGAATACCAGGGGAAGATGCCTTGGCTGTAAGCGAGAAGCAGCCGCTCCGGGGCGAGGTCGCCGCCGACGGCGAGCAGTCCGTCTTTCCGGGCGAGCCGGGGGGGCGGGAACAGGAGCTCTTCGGTGAGCTGAAAAACGGGCATGGCCTCACTTCTTCTTTGAACCGGTGGTGCCTGGCGGGCCTCCGGAATAGGGGCAAGCATACCCTTTCTCGGGCGGACCCGCCCACTCCAATCTGACTTTTCGAACGATCTCCCCCCGGGCCCTTCCGGAGGCTTCGGGGGCTCCTGCTTGACAGCTGCCCGGAAAAACGGTAATCCGAGCAGGATTGTTTCTCATAAGCCCTGATTCTGCAATCTTCGGCGGAGGACGGAACCCTGAGCGGACGAGCGGCAGCACGAGGCGGCACCACGGGAAAGGACCGGCGGCAGGAGCTGCTGCGGGCCATTCCCAAGGTCGATGAGTTCCTGGGCTGGGTGGGGGAGGTCAAGGCCCCCGCCGCCCAGGTCAAGAGCGCGGTGCGGGAGGTGCTGGCCGCCAAGCGGGAGGCCATTCTGGCCGGCGAGCCGGTTTCCCTCGCGGACCTCGGCCGGGAACCGCTTCTCCCCCTCTTTGCGGAGCGGCTCGCCGCCAGGCTCCGGCCCCGCCTGCGGACGGTGATCAACGCCACCGGCGTGGTGGTCCACACCAACCTGGGGCGGTCGCCCCTGCCGCGCTCGGCCATGGAGGGCCTGCTCCAGGTGGGCACCCGCTACTCCAACTTGGAATTCGACCTGGAGACGGGCAAGCGGGGCAGCCGCTACAGCCTGGTGGAAGGGCTGCTCTGCGAGCTGACCGGCGCCGAGGCCGCCCTGGTGGTCAACAACAACGCCGCGGCGGTGCTGCTGGTGCTCGAAACTCTGGCCAAGGGGCGGGAGGTCATTGTCTCCCGGGGGCAGCTGGTCGAGATCGGCGGCTCCTTCCGCATCCCCGAGGTGATGGCCAAGAGCGGGGCCCGCCTGGTGGAAGTGGGGGCGACCAACCGGACCCACCTGCGGGACTACGAGAACGCGATCACCGAAGAAACCGCGCTCCTGCTCAAGGTGCATACCAGCAACTACCGCATCATCGGCTTCACCTCGGAGGTGCCGCTCGCCGAGCTGGTGGAGCTGGGCGCCCGCCGCGGCCTGCCGGTGATGGAGGACCTGGGCAGCGGCTCCCTGGTCGATCTCTCCCGGTTCGGCCTCCAGAAGGAGCCCACCGTGGGCGAGGCGCTCCGGGCCGGGGTCGACGTGGTCACCTTCAGCGGCGACAAGCTGCTGGGCGGGCCCCAAGCCGGCCTCATCCTCGGCCGCCGGGCAATCATCGACCAGATCAAGAAGAATCCCCTCAACCGGGCCCTGCGGATCGACAAGCTCACCCTGGCCGGGCTCGAGGCGGTCCTCCGCCTTTATTTCGACGAGGAGGAGGCCCTCCGGACCATTCCCACCCTGGCCATGCTGTCCGCGCCCCTGCCGGCCATCGAGCGCCGGGCCCGGAGGCTGCTCCGGAAGATCGGAAAGCCCCTGGCGGGCCGCTGCCTGGCGTCGGTGCAGGCCACCCACTCCCTGGTGGGGGGCGGGGCGCTGCCGGAGCAGGCCCTCCCGAGCAGCGCCGTGGCCCTTATTCCCCGCGACCGGAGCGTCAACCAGCTCGAAACCGAGCTGCGCCGCGGAGCGCTGCCGGTGATCGGCCGCATCGAAGGGGAGCGGCTGCTTCTCGATCTGCGGACCGTGGCGGACGATGAGCTGGGCGGCCTCGCCGCTGCCATCACGGCCCTGTTCGGGGGCGAGGGGCGATAGATGCAGTTTCCCTTCCGATGGCCGGCCGAGGATCTCCAGCCGGAGGATTTCGAGCGGCTGGACCTCCTCTTTGCCCAAGCCGTCCGGAGCCATTTCCCCTGTGACGCGGTCTCCTTCGCCAAGTGGGACGAAGCGGCGCAGGCCGCCACCCCCGAGCTTGCCCAGGCGGCGGCCTGCGGCGAGCCGGTCCCGGATGCGGCGGGCTCGCGGCTGTTCCTGCCCTTCGGCAACGGGCAAGAAATCTCCTGCATCGCCATCTTGACGGGCGGGCGGCCCGAGCTCTATGGCCTCCTCCGTTCCCGAGCCCGGCGGCTGGAGCAGCACCGGCAGCTCGCCCGGGAGCTCCGGCAGCTCAAACGCTGGTGCACCGACCCGGTGACGGGGCTCCTCAACGGCTGCCATCTCCGGGAGATGCTGCAGCTGCGGCTGGCCGCCGCTCCGACGCCCCTCCACCTGGTGCTGATCGAAATCTACCCCTGGGCCCGCAATGCCAGCCAGGGGCTGCGGTTCATCGCCAAGGTCGCCTCCCAGCTCAATTCATTCCTGGGGGGAGTGGCCCCTCTGCATCACTTGGAGAGCGGGGTTTTCGCCCAGCTCCTCGATGCCGGCGAAGAGCAGGCGCTGGCCATGGGCAACGGGCTGCTGCGCTGGCTGCAGCGGGAGAACCTGGCGCGCGGCCACATCGGCATGGCCGCTGTTCCGGAGGAGGCCTGGACCGGCCCGGCTGGGGCGCACATCGACAAGCTTCTCGACCGGGCCTGGCAGGCCCTGCATGTGGCCCGGCGCCGCGCCCCCCATGCCCTGTGCACCTCCGCCTTTCTCGACTCCCGCCGGGAGCACCCCCTGCGGAAGCCGCCCGCGGCGGTCCAGGCCGAGCTCCGGCGACGGTGGCGGGGCGTGGACCGGTTCGCCCTGCTCCTCCTGCACCAGGACCAGGAGCCAACCGGAAACGGCTTTCCCCAGGAGGGCCGGGAAACCGCGGGTCCGGGCGACTTGGTGGTCCTGTCCGCCCGGGAAGCCTTCCTGGTGCTGCCGGGCGGGCGGGAAGAGGCGGACGCCTGGCTGGCCCGCTTTCGGCGGCGGCTGCTGTCCGGGGTGAGCTATTCCGCCGGAATCGCCCTGTTCCCCTGCGCCGGTTTCACCAAGGCGGACATGGCGGCGAATGCCCGCAAGGCCCTCCTCCACACCCGCTTCCTGGGGCCGGCGAGCGCCACCGTCTTCGACAGCGTCAGCCTGAACATCAGCGGCGACCACTACTACGAGGAAGGAGACCTGACGCGGGCGGTCCGCGAATACCGGCGGGGGCTCCTTCTCGACGGGACGAGCGTGAACCTGCTCAACAGCCTCGGGGTGGCCTATGCCCAAATGAACCGCTACCGGCAGGCCATTCCCCTGTTCGAGCAGGCCCTGATGGGCGACCCGGACAACTTCATGGCCCTGTTCAACCTGGGATACGCCCACCTCCGTTTCGGGGAAACCGCCCGGGCGGAGCAGTACTTCGAGCGGGCCTTGGAACAGGATGGCGCCCACTTTGATTTGCTCCTCCAACTGGGCAGCCTCTGCTGCCAGGACTGCCGGTACCGGGAGGCGGCAGACCTCCTGACCCGGGCGGAGGAGGTCGCGGCCGGAAACGGTGGCCAGGGGCGGGTGCATGCCTGGCTTGGCCAGGCATGCAAGGGGCTGGGTGACCATCAGCAGGCCATCGTTCACCTCCAGCGGGCGGTGCGGTACAATCCGCGCGACGCGGGAGCCCTCAGCCTCCTCGGCGAGCTGTACGCCCGGGAGGGGGAAGGGTACGAGATCGCCCTCTCCCTCTGCCGTCAGGCGGTGGAGCTTGACGACTCCCGGAGCGAGCACTGGTACCGGCTGGGGGTGGTGCATTGGCTGGCCGGCGGGCAGGAGGAGGCGGAGGCCGCGCTCCGGCGGTGCCTCCGGCTCGACCGAAGCTCCCGGGAGGGGCTTCAGCTGCTCGGCGAGGTGTATCACCGCCAGGGGCGGCTTTCCCGGGCGCGGCGCACCTGGGAGCGGCTGCTGCGGCTCATGCCCGGCGACTCCGCAGCACGGCGGAATCTGGAGCGGCCCGGCAGGGCCGCGGCATGAGGGAGCGGCCAGTTATCAGCTGTCAGCCGTCAGCGGTTGTCGATCAGCGGCAACCCCGGGCGATAGGCAATGACCGGCTCCGCATGCCCGAAGAGCCTCTGAGACAGCTTTCTGATAGTCGTTGCTGAAAGCTGAAGGCTGACAGCTGAGCGCAAAAAATCATCTTCGCGAGGAAACAGGCGATGCGGAAGATTCACGAGGTCAACAATCACATCGATGATCGGCAGTACAGACTGGACAATTTCAACCCGGGTGACTCCTGGCGGCTGTTCCGGATCATGTCCGAGTTTGTCGACGGGTTCGACACCCTGGCGGGGCTCCGCCGGCCGGCGGTCTCCATCTTCGGCTCGGCCCGCACCCCCCCGGAGAACAAGTACTACAAGCTCGCCGATCGCATCGCCGGCAAGCTGGCGGAGGCAGGCTACGCCATCATTACCGGCGGTGGCCAGGGGATCATGGCGGCGGCCAACAAGGGGGCGGCGGTGGCGGACGGCGTCTCGGTGGGCCTCAACATCAACCTGCCCTTTGAGCAGGAGCCCAATCCCTTTGCAAACATTCCCATGGATTTCAAATACTTTTTCGTCCGCAAGGTGATGTTCATCAAGTACGCCATGGCCTTCATCTGCATGCCGGGCGGCTTCGGCACCCTCGACGAGCTGTTCGAGGCGTTGACCCTCATCCAGACCAGGAGAATCAAGGGATTCCCGATCATCCTCGTCGGCTCCTCTTACTGGTCCGGGCTCGTGGGCTGGATGAAGGAGCAGCTGCTGCCGGCCGGCAACGTGGAGGAAGACGATTTCCTCATCTTCAGGCAGATGGAGGACCCGGACGAGATCGTGGACTACATCAGGCGGATGGTCGTGCTGTAGCTTCCCCCCCACCGGGCACCCCCCCCCACCGCATTCCCCGGGCGGCAGCCCTCGTGGCCTGCCGCCCCTCTTTTTTCCGCTTTTCCGCAAAAAATATTTTTTCGCCCCTTTTTTTGTTTCGGCACCACCGAAAGTGGCTCGGCAGAGTGTGGACGCTACCCGTGGTGTCTCCTTGTCGGCGGGTGCCTGCCTGGCACTCCTGGTAACGTCAAAGTATGTAATTTTACTTGACACTTTTGCTTTCTTTTCACTATAAGATACCCTAGCGTGGTGGAAAGTGGTGTAAAGGGGAGCAGAGGGGTTGAGCATGACGGAAAGAACCAGCACCAGCCCGGTCAATCACTTCCGGGGGCGATCGGATCACTCCCTCGACGAGAAGGGGCGGATCAACATCCCGACCCGGTTCCGGGACGTCCTGCGGCGCCAGGCCGACGATCGCCTGATGCTCACCCCCTGGCACAACTGCCTGAAAGTTTACCCCATCGCCCAGTGGGAGGAAATCGAGATGACCCTCCGCGAGGAGGGCAAAAAGAAGAAGAACCCCAACATGCTGAGCCTGATCCGGTACATGATCGGCGGAGTGGAGGAGTGCGCCATCGACAAGCAGGGGCGGGTGCTCCTGCCGCCCAAGCTGCGTTCGGAGTGCGGAATCGGCAAGGAGGTGGTGATCAACGGCATGATCACCTACTTCGAGATCTGGGACCAGCAGAAATGGGAGGAGGCCTACCGGCCGTTCCGGGAAAACGTCCAGGAGCTGGAGCAGACGCTGCTTGAGCTCGAGCTCCTTTAGAACCATGCAACCTGACCATGTCCCGGTGCTGCTGGCGGAGGTGATCGAGTGGCTGCAGCCCCGGCCCCGAGGAATTTACATCGACGGCAATTTAGGGTTAGGAGGGCATGCCGGCGCCATTCTGGAAGCAAGTCAACCGGATGGCATTTTGGTGGGGTTCGAATGGGACGCGGAGGCCTTGCGTGAGGCCAAAAAAAGGCTGGCGCATTTCGGGGAAAGGGTGCATTTTGTGCACCGGAATTTCGCCTCCCTGAAAGAGTCTCTCGCTGGACTGGGAATCCAGGAGGTGGATGGGTTGCTGCTCGATCTGGGGCTCTCTTCTCTGCAACTCGATGCCGGCGGACGGGGGTTCAGCTTCAAAGGCAGCCAGCCGCTGGACATGCGGATGGATGCCCGGGAGCCGGAAACCGCCGCCGACCTGCTCAACACCGCCGCCGAAGAGGAGCTTGCCGACATTTTTTACTACTACGGGGAAGAGCGGCAGGCGCGCCGCATCGCCGCCGCCGTGGTCGAGACGCGGCAACGGGAGCCTCTGGCCACGACCGATCAGCTGGTCGGGATCATCGAGCGGGCGGTCCCCCGGCGGTACCATCCCGCCAAGATCCATGTCGGCACGAAGGTGTTCCAGGCCCTCCGGATCGCCGTCAACCATGAGCTGGAAAATCTCTCCCGCGTTCTGGAAGACGGCGCCGGCCTGCTCAGGGCCGGCGGCCGTTTCTGTGCGATCTCCTTTCATTCCCTGGAGGACCGGCTGGTCAAGCGGGCCTTTGCGGAGAACGAGATCCTCCAGGTCCTCACCCGCAAACCGATCACCCCGGGCGCCGAGGAATGCCGGCGCAATTCCAGGGCCCGCAGCGCCAAGATGCGGGTGGCTGCCCGGCGCGAGGGGCGGGCATGAAGGATTACGGCCCGCAGTACCAGAAGGGGAGCGGCACGCGGCAGAACGCCATCCGGCGGGACGGAGGCCGGGGGCAGGCGGGAAGCGCTTGGCTGTGGAGGGCATCCGGCGTGCTCGCCATAGTGACGGTAGCCATCGGCATGGGATTCAGCCTGTGGATGGGATACCGGATCAATGCCGGCCTCGACGAGCTTACGGCCTGGCAGCACCGGCGGGCGGAAATGGAAGAGCGGCACGAACGCCTGCAGCAGCAGCGGGACAGTCTTCTCGCCGCGGAGAAATTCCAGGCTGCCGCACGGAAGGTGGGGCTCTATCCGCCGGCGCCCGAGCAGGTCAAACGAATGTAGATGGCGTCCATTTTGGCTTGGATGACGGCTTTTTGCGAGACATCAATGTAGGTTCTCATGAATGAGGCGCCGGAAACATCCAAAAGGGAAGCTGGCGGCGGCAGTGCTGGTCCTGGCTGCCATCGCGGCGCTCCTGGTCGTGCTGCCGGCTCGGATGCCGGAACCGGCAAAACGGGACAGCACCGTTTCGGTGCCGGCGGGGGCGGTTGCCGGCCGCAAGAACATTTACGATCGCCGGTTGCGCGAGCTGGCGGTCAGCCTCCGCCTGACCTCCGTCTATGCCAGACCGTTGGAGCTGCGGGACCCTGAGATGATCGCCGGCCAGCTTGCCACCATACTCGGACGGGACGAGAAGGAGCTGCTGAATACCCTTCGGTCGGAACGGGGGTTCGTCTGGCTCGGCCGGCGGCTTGATGCGGCCAAAACGGAACGGATCGCCGCCCTCAAGGCCAAGGGGCTTTACTTCGTCGATGAAGAGCAACGGTACTATCCCAACCACGAAACCGCGGCCCATGTCTTGGGTTTTTTGAGCAACGATCAGGGACTGGCTGGCATCGAGTTCCAGTACGAGCGGATTCTTCAGGGCGGCTGGGGCCAGGACGGAAGGGTGGCGCCGGGAGCCCAGGCCATCGCGGTGAAGGGGGAAAACGGGGGGGCGAACCTGGTGCTCACCCTGGATCTCGACCTGCAGAAGCTCCTGGAAGGGGAGCTTGCCGCCATGCGGCAGGAAACCGGGGCCGCCGCGGCCATGGCCCTGGTGATGGACCCCGGGAGCGGCGAGATTCGCGCCCTGGTGAATCTGCCCGCTTTCGACCCCAACCGCTTCTGGGAATACAGCGCCGAGGAGCGGCGCAACCGGGTGCTCGTCGATGGCGTGCATCCGGGCGGGCTGTGGAACCTCTTCCGGGCCGGCGGCGGCAAGCAGCAAGCTCCCGCAGTCCCAGCGGGCGAGGAATCCCCGCCGGGGCCCCAGCAGCAAGAAACCGCGCCCAAGCCGGTTCCTCTCAACCCGGATTGGGCCGCGCTCGGGAACGGCCTTTACGCTTCGCCGGCCCTGGCAGCCCTTGGCCCCGCCCCCGAAGCCGAAGAGCTCGGCCGCCTGCGTCGTCGCCTGGAAGCCGCCGGGGCGGACAGGATCGACCTGCCCCAGGAATCCGGGGCCACCCAGCAGGGGCAACCGGCAGCCGCCCCCGATTCCCAGGGCGCGGGCACCCTTTCCGCCCTCCAGCTGCTGACCGGTTTCAACCGGGCGGTGAGCTCCGAGGCGTCCGGGCCGCCCCATTTGCTGAAGGCGCTCTGGCCCGCGGGCGGAAAGCTCCAGGCGGTGAGCTATCAACGGCGGCCGCCCGCGGGAAGCTCTACGCGGAAGAGAGTCCTGCAGGGCTTGCAGCAAGGGGGGGAGCAGCCCGGCCTCATGGCGGAATCGCTCGTGGATCTGGCGGTGCCCCCACCGGCGGCCGCGCCCGGGGCCGCTGCCGAAGCCTGCCGCCGGCAGGACGTTCTTCTCGGGATCAGCCAGGGCGAAAAGCCCTTTACTTTTCTCCTGGTGCTGGAGGGGGCCTGCATCGATCCGGGCAAGCCGTCGCTCCTGCGCCATGCGGCCCGGCGGCTGCTGCAGTGGCTTGCGGCCCCCCAGGCCGAGGAGGCAGCGGTCCCGCCAGCCCCCCGACAGGAAACGCTGGTGGGACAGGGGCATCAGGTCCATGCCCCGGCCGCCCCCGTGGGGATGCCCGAGCTCATGCCGGAGGTGCGCGGCCAGTCGCTGCGCCAGGCCCTGCAGGAGCTGCAGTCCTACTCCATTCCCGTTGCGATCCAGGGAAGCGGCCGGGTGACCGGCCAGGAGCCGCAGGCAGGCACCCCGCTCAAGGGAGTGAAACGGATCAGGCTGGAGCTGAAGGCAAACTGATGGCGGAACCGGCAGAAGACCTCAGATCGGCCGTCTCGCCGCCAAGAGCGGAGGCGGGCGGCTGCGCCCGGCCGCTGGCCGGGCTCCTGGTCGGGCTGGCCTGTCGCTGCCGCGGCGACGCCGGCCGGGTGATGATCTCGCAGATCACCGCCGACTCCCGGCAGGCGGGGCCGGGGACCCTTTTCGTGGCCGTGGCCGGGCTCCGAGAGGACGGTCACCGGTATGTGCCCGAGGCGATCGCCCGCGGCTGCCGGGGAGTGGTGACCGAAACCGGCCGCCGCTTGCCGAAAGCGCCCGGGGTGGTCCAGGTCGAGGCGGCGGACACCCGGGCGGCCTTGGGACAGCTGGCCGCCGCCTTTTACGGCCATCCCGCCCGTGAGCTGCGGATGATCGGCATCACCGGCACCAACGGCAAGACCACCTGCGCCTATCTGCTCGAAGCGATCATCCGGGAAGCGGGCGGCAACCCGGGGGTGATCGGCACGGTCAATTACCGCTTCGGCGGCCGCGAGATTCCCGCGCCCTTCACCACCCCGGAGCCGGTGCTCCTCCACCGGCTGCTGCGGCAGATGCGGGAGGCGGGGGTCACCCACGTGGTGATGGAAACCTCCTCCCATGCCTTGGCCCAGCAACGGCTGGCCGGGGTGGAATTCGACTTGGCCCTCTTCACGAACCTGAGTCGCGACCATCTCGACTTCCACGGGGAGATGGGTTCCTATTTCGCCAGCAAGCGCACGCTGTTTACCGAGCATCTCAAGCCGGGCGGCCGGGCGGTGGTGGTGGAAACGGAGGCCGACCGGGGGCAGCCGGTCAACTGGGGCGCCCGTTTGCTCGCGGAGCTGGAGGCCGGGGGCGTGGGGCAGGTCCTCAGCTGCGGCCTCCGTCCGGGCTGCGATCTCACCGCCGCAAGCTGGCGTTGCGAGCTTTCCGGGCTGCAGGCGGACCTCCGCACTCCTGCGGGCGACTGGCCGCTTTCCTCGCCGCTCGCGGGCGGCTTCAACCTGGAAAACATCCTGGCCGCGGCCGGGGGAGGGATCGCCCTCGGGTTGCCGGTCGCGGCCATCCGCCGGGCCCTTGCCGGAAGCAAAGGCGCACCGGGACGGCTGGAGCGGGTTCCGGCCAAGCCGGGGGTGGAGATCTTCGTCGATTACGCCCATACCCCGGCGGCCCTGGAAAACGTTCTCCACACCCTGCGCGGTCTCGCGCCCCGGCGGCTGGTCCTCGTCTTCGGCTGTGGGGGCGACCGCGACCGGGGCAAGCGGCCGCTCATGGGCGCGATCGCCGGCCGGCTGGCCGACGCGGTCCTGGTCACCTCGGACAATCCGCGCAGCGAAGAGCCGGCGGCGATCCTGGCCGAGATCGAGCGCGGGGTCCGCGCCTGCGGGCGGCCCTTCCCGCGCCTGCGGGCCGAGACCCTGCTCGGCAGCCAGCGGCGGTGCGGCTACGATCTCATCGAATCGCGGCGGGAGGCCATCCGGCTCGCCATTTGCGGCAGCCGGCCGGGGGATGCCATCCTCATCGCCGGCAAGGGGCATGAAGACTACCAAATCACCCGGCAGGGCCGCCATTTCTTCGACGACAGGCTGGAAGCCAGGCGGCAGGCAGCGGTGATCCACTGGTAGAAGGGAGGGAGCGCATGGACGTCACACGGGCGGGCGGCATTGCGAGAACCCGCGAAGAGGGGGGCAGGGTTTCGGCCGACTTCGGCTACGGCTTCGCCACGGTCCAGGACCCGGTCTGGTCGGTCTCCCAGGTGCTGCTCGCCACCGGGGGGCGCTTTCTCGGCGGCCGGCCCGAGCTGCGTTTCCGGAGCGTCTCCACCGATACCCGCACCGTGGGGGCCGGTGACCTGTTCCTCGCCCTTCCCGGGGAGCGGTTCGACGGCCACCAGTTCATCGGCGAGGCCGTCCGGAAGGGGGCGACGGGGGTGGTCGTTTCCCGCCTTCCCGAAGCGCTGCCGCCGGTCACCATCATCCTGGTGGAGGATACCCTCCGGGCCTTGGGGGATCTGGCCGCCTACCGGCGCAGCCTGCTGCCGCACCTGCGGGTGGTGGCGATCACCGGCAGCTCCGGCAAGACCACGGTGAAGGAGATGGTCGCGGCCATTCTCGGCCAGAGGCACAAGGTGCTCAAGACCCAGGGCAACTTCAACAACCTGGTGGGCTTGCCCCTGTCGCTCCTTCCGGTGGGCTACCGCCACGACGTGGCGGTCCTCGAGATGGGAATGAGCCATCCGGGCGAGATCGCCCGGCTGACCGAGATCGCCGACCCGGACGTGGCCTGCATCAACAACGTGCAGGAGGCTCATCTCGCCGGCCTGGGAAGCATCGAAGGGGTGGCCCGGGCCAAGGGCGAGCTGTTCGTTGGCCTCAAATCGTGGGGCAAGATGGCGGTGAACCTGGACGACCGGAGGATCCGGGCCCTGGCCCGCCGCTGCCCCCAGGAAAAGATCACGTTCGGCCGCAGCCCGCGGGCCTTCGTCCGCGCGACCCGCATCCACAACGGCGGCGAAAACGGAATGGCCTTCACCCTCCACCTCGGTCCCGAGCGGGCGCGGGTGCGGCTGAAGGTTTTCGGCCCCCACAACGTCGCCAACGCCCTGGCGGCGGCGGCCGTGGCCCACGGGGCCGGGCTGCGGCTTCCGGAGATCGCGGCCGGGCTGGAGTCGTTCTCCTCTTATGACAAACGGCTCCAGGTCCTGGAGGTGGAGGGGCTCAAGGTGGTGAACGACACTTACAACGCCAATCCCTCCTCCATGCTGGCCGCCCTGGAAGCCCTCCAGGGTTTGAGCCGGGGGCGGCGGACGGTGGTGGCCCTCGGCGACATGCTCGAGCTGGGGCGGCAGAGCGTGGCGGCCCACCGGTTCGTGGGCGAAGCGGTGGCCCGCCTCGGCTTCGATTACCTCTTCACGGTGGGCGAGTTCGCCGAATCGGTGTTGGAGGCGGCCCGCACGGCGGGGATGGCGGCCGACCGGACCCGGAAGTTCAACGACAAACGGGAGGTCGCCGCCGCCCTGCACGGGATGCGGCAGGGGCAGGAGCTGCAGCCGGGCGATTGGCTCCTCATCAAGGGCTCCCGGGGCATGCAGATGGAAAAAATCATTGCCGAGCTGACCAACGGCCGCGGCGGGACGCACTGATCCGGAATGCTGTATCACCTGCTCTATCCGCTGCACGAGTATTTCAAGGCGCTCAACGTCTTCCGGTACATCACCTTCCGGTCGATCATGGCGATCATGACCGGTTTTTTCCTGGTGATCTGGCTGGGCCCCGCCTTCATTCGCGCGCTGCAGCGCCACCAGATCGGGCAGGTGGTGCGGGACGACGGCCCCGCCAGCCATTACAGCAAGCGGGGGGTGCCCACCATGGGCGGCCTGCTCATCCTGTTTGCCGTCGCGGTCAGCACCCTGCTCTGGGCCGATCTCACCAACCTCTTCCCCTGGCTGCTCCTGGGAATCACCCTCTGGTACGGCTGCATCGGCGCCTATGACGACTACCGGAAGATCAAGAAGCGGAACAGCAAGGGGCTGAGCGCCCGGGGCAAGCTGCTGTTTCAGGTGGCCGGGGCCACGGCGGTGGGGCTGGTGCTCTTTTTTCATCCCGGGTTCGACGGCCAACTGAGCGTTCCCTTCTTCAAGGGGCTGCGGCCGGACCTGGGCGCCGCCTACGTTCTCTTCGCCGTGCTGGTGATCGTCGGCGCTTCGAATGCGGTCAACCTCACCGACGGGCTGGACGGCTTGGCCACCGGCCCCACGGTGGTGAGCAGCTCCGTCTACCTGGTGTTCTCCTATCTGGCCGGGCATGCGGTGCTCTCCGCCTACCTGCAGATCCCCTTTGTCCAGGGGGCGGGCGAGCTTGCCATCTTCTGCGGCGCCCTAGCGGGAAGCAGCCTGGGATTCCTCTGGTACAACGCCTTTCCTGCCCAGATGTTCATGGGGGACGTGGGCTCGCTCGCCATCGGCGGCGCCTTGGGGGCGGTGGCCATCATCATCAAGCAGGAGATCCTGCTCGCCATCGTGGGGGGCATCTTCGTCATGGAGGCGCTCTCGGTCATCCTCCAGGTGGGCTATTTCAAGATGACCGGCGGCCGGCGGATTTTCCTCATGGCGCCGTTCCACCACCACTTCGAGAAGAAGGGGTGGGTGGAGCCCAAGGTGGTGGTGCGGTTCTGGATCGTCTCTGTCATCCTGGGGCTCACCGCCCTGGCGACGCTGAAGCTGAGGTAGGGAATGGAAACGGTCTTTTCGCCCGATTGCTGCGTAGCTCGGTCGCCGAACAATGCTCACGTACCGACGTACGCTCCGCTTGCTCGGCTCCCTCGCGCCTTGCACTCGAACGAAAGAATCGTTTCTGGATAAGGAAAGAGAATGACTGCTGTCAACGAAAACCCCTGCCGGATCGAGCCGGGCATGCACGTGGTGATCGCGGGCCTGGGCAAGTCCGGGCTTTCGGCAGCCAAGTATCTGCTCCAATTGGGGGTGCGGGTTTCGGTTTCAGAGGGTGGCCGTGCGGACCGGCTGGAGGGGGACGTGCTCCGCTGGTTCGAGGAGAAAGGAGTGTTTTTGGAGACCGGCGGCCACTCCTCTGAGCTTTTTCTGGCGGCGGATGCCGTGCTGGCGAGCCCCGGGGTGCCCCTCGACCTGCCGGTGCTGGCCGAGGCCCGGCGGCAAGGGATCCCGGTGCTCGGGGAGCTGGCCCTGGCCCCGGCCCGGCTCGCCACTCCGGTGGTGGCGGTGACCGGCACCAACGGCAAGACCACGGTGACCACCCTCTTGGGCGGGATGTTTCAGGCGGCGGGTGGGGAGGTCTTCGTGGGGGGGAACATCGGAACCCCGCTGACCGACTACCTGGCCGGCCCCCAGCAGGCGGAGGTGGCGGTGCTCGAGGTGAGCAGCTTCCAGCTGGATGCGGCCGGCGGGTTCCGGCCGCGGGTGGGGGTGCTTCTCAACATCACCCCGGACCACCTGGACCGCTACGAATCCTTTGCGGCCTACGCCGCCTCCAAGCTCCGGCTGTTTGCGGCGCAGGGACCGGGGGACGCGGCGGTGCTCAATGCCGATGACCCGGTGCTGGCCGATCTGTTGGCGGGAGAGGGGACGAGCCGGTTCCCCGGCCAGGTCTACCTCTTCGGCACGGCCATCGGGACGGCCGCCGGGGCCCGCCTCGACGGATCGACAGTGACCCTCGCCGGGCTGCCGGGGCAGGAGCGGCCGGAGGTCTATGAGCTTGCCGCCACCCGGCTGGGGGCCCCGCCCAACACCGAAAACGCGGCGGCCGCCATTTTGGCCGCCCGGCTCCAGGGCTGCCCGGAGGCGGCCACCCGCGCGGCGCTGGCCTCCTTCGTTCCCCTGGGCCACCGGCTCACCCTGGTGGCGGAGATCGAGGGAGTGCGGTTCTACGACGACTCCAAGGCCACCAATGTGGGGGCGGTGCAGGCCGCCCTCCGGGGCCTGGACCGGCCGGCGGTCCTCATTGCCGGCGGCCGGGACAAGGAGAGCGACTTCACCCTCCTTCGGCCGGAGGTGGCCGGCAAGGTGAAGGAGGCGGTGCTCATCGGCGAGGCCGCCGGGAAGATGGCGGCGGCTCTCGGGGACCTGGTCCCGATCGAGAGGGCGGGCAGCATGGGGGAGGCGGTCCGCCTGGCCTTCGCCGGGGCCGCGGCGGGGGAGGCGGTGCTGCTCTCCCCGGCCTGCGCGAGCTTCGACATGTTCAAGAGCTACGCCGACCGCGGGGAGGTTTTCCGCCGGGAGGTGCTCGATCTGCAGGCGGAGAGGGCGGCGGCCTGCCGCCGGGCCTGCTGACGGAGAGGGCAAGAAAATGGCAACCCACAGGATTTTCAAGACGGTCTGCTGCGTCTGCCACCGGCAGAAGGGGAAAAACGGCTGGGAGCGAAAGACGACCCTGCCCTGCACCAATGTTTCCCACGGCTACTGCCCCGAGTGCTATCGGAAAATGATGATCCGGTACGGATTGGCCTCGACCTTCGAGCGGTTCCCCGAGCTGCAGGGAAGCGGGGCGGCCGGCTGAGGCCAGGGATTCGACGAGCGTGAGCGCGAGCCAAGGACCCATTCGAATGATCGTCACCGGCGGCGGCACAGGCGGCCATCTCTTCCCGGGCATTGCGGTGGCCGAATTCGTGCTGGCCGCCCGGCCGGGGAGCGAGGTTTTGTTCGTGTCCACCGATCGGCAGGTCGATCAGCGCGCGCTTGCGGGGCGGCCCTTCCGGACGGCCGCCGTCCGCGGCCAGGGGTTGAAGGGCATGGGGGCGGTGGCGCGGTTGCGGGCCCTGCTCCAGCTGCCCCTGGCCTTGGGGGAGGCGATGGGGCTGGTCCGCCGGTTCCGGCCGCAGCTGGTGCTGGGGGTGGGCGGCTACGTGACCGGGCCGGTGGTCCTGGCGGCGCGGCTGCTGGGAATTCCCACCGGCATTCACGAGCAGAATTCGGTGCCCGGCCTGGCGAACCGCTGGCTGGGGCGGCTGGTGGACCGGATCTTCCTCTCCATCCCGGAAAGCGAGTCCTGGTTTCCGGCCGGCCGGGCGGTGCTCACCGGCAACCCGGTCCGGTGCGAGCTGCTGAGCGCGGCGGCGGGAAAGCCCGGTCCGGCGACCCTCCTGGTGCTGGGCGGCAGCCAGGGCGCCCACCGGGTCAACACCCTGGTGGTGGAGGCGCTCACCGGCTGCCGCGATCGGCTGCCCGCCGGGTTCAAGGTGATCCATCAGACCGGCGCCCAGGACGAATCGCGGGTGGCGGAGGCCTACCGGAAAAGCGGCATCGAGGCCCAGGTGGGCGCGTTTTTTAACGACATGGCCGCCCTGTACGGGCAGGCGGCCCTGGTGGTGTCCCGGGCCGGCGCAACCACCCTGGCGGAGCTGACCGTGGCCGGGAAGCCGGCGCTGCTCATCCCCTATCCGTATGCGGCGGACAACCACCAGGAGAAGAACGCGGAATACCTGGTCGCGGGGGGCGCCGCCCGCATGTACCGTGAGGCGGAGCTGACCGGGGCCACGCTGGGGGGGGAGGTTCTGGCCCTCCTGACTGCGCCGGAGCGGCTGGCCCGGATGGCGGCCCGGTCCGCCTCCCTGGCCAAGCCGGAGGCCACCGCCGCCATCATGGCCGAATGCCTGCGGCTGATCGAGAGCAAGAATGTATAGGAAGACCCAGCATATCCATTTCGTGGGCATCGGCGGCATCGGCATGAGCGGCATCGCCGAGCTGCTGCTCAATCTCAAGTACCAGGTGAGCGGCTCCGACCTGCGGGAAACCGACATCACCCGGCGGCTGGCCCGGCTGGGCGGCACCGTCCGGCTGGGACACCGGGGCGAGTGGGTGGCGGGCGCCGACGTGGTGGTGACCTCCTCGGCGGTCCGGGCCGACAACCCGGAGGTGGCCGCCGCCCGGGAAGCATTGATCCCGGTGATTCCCCGGGCGGAGATGCTCGCCGAGCTCATGCGGCTTAAAAAATACGGCATCGCGGTGGCGGGCAGCCACGGCAAGACCACCACCACGTCCATGGTGGGCTGGGTCCTGGGCCAGGCCGGGCTCGACCCCACGGTGGTGATCGGGGGGCAGGTGAACAGCCTGGGCACCAACGCCAAGCTGGGAGATGGCGAGTTCCTGGTGGCGGAGGCGGACGAGAGCGACGGCTCCTTCCTGAAGCTCTCTCCCGTGGTGGAGGTGGTGACGAACATCGATCTTGAGCACCTGGACCACTACGCGGACCTGGACGAGATCAAGGCGGCCTTCCTGGCCTTCATCGACAAGATCCCGTTCTACGGCGCCGCCGTCCTCTGCCTCGACGATCTGAACGTCGCCTCCCTCCTGCCCCAGATCCGCAAGCGGGTGATCACCTACGGCATGACCACCCAGGCCGACATCCACGCCCGGGAGGTGGTCACCGCCGGCCTGAGCTCGGAATTCGAGGTCTACCGGGGCAACACCGGATTGGGCCATATCCGCCTTTCCCTGCCGGGACTGCACAACGTGGCCAACAGCCTGGCGGCGGTGGCGGTGGGGCTGGAGATCGACATCCCCTTCCCGGCCATCGCCGGGGCGCTGGCCGGCTTTACCGGCGTGCAGCGCCGGCTCCAGATCAAGGGTGAGACCGGGGGCATCATCGTGGTTGACGACTATGGCCACCACCCCACGGAAATCCGGGCCACCCTGGCCGCTCTGCGGTCCGCCTGGCCCAAGCGGCGGCTGGCGGTGCTTTTTCAGCCCCACCGCTACACCCGGACCAAGGCCCTGTTCCAGGAATTCTGCACCGCCTTCCACGAGGCGGATTTGCTCTATCTCACCGAAATCTACGCGGCGAGCGAGCAGCCCTTGGAGGGGGTCTCGGGAGAAAACCTGGCTGCCGGCATCCGGCAGCACGGCCAGAAGCACATCGAGTACGTCGCGGAAGTGGAGGCGCTCCCCGCAACGGTCCTGCCGCGACTCGAAGCGGGGGACGTGGTGCTGACCCTGGGGGCCGGAAACATCAACCAGATCGGCGAGAAGGTGCTCGCGGGGCTGGGGTGAAACATTGGAGCTGATGGCTGAAATGCTGATCGCTGACTGCTTCATCAAGGAGGACGTTCTGAGCGCGACCGTGGCGACATCGTCCGGCAGCGGGTCGCTCCAGGACCGGCTGGCCGCCGCCTGGCAGGGGCCGGTCGAGTGGGACGGTCGGCTCGCCCGCTACACGACCCTGCGGGTGGGCGGCCCGGCCGCGGCCCTGGTCAAGCCCGCCAGCGTGGCGGAGCTGGCGGCGCTCCTGCCGGTGCTTCGCCGCCAGGGCCTTCCCTGGCGGGTGATCGGCCGGGGCAGCAACCTCCTGGTGGCCGATGCCGGCCTGCCGGAGGTGGTGATCGTGATCGGGCCGGCCATGGCGGCCATTCGCCAGGCCGGGCAGGAGGGCAGCGAGCGGCTGGTGCAGGCGGAGGCCGGCTGCAGCCTGCCGAAGCTGGTCTCCTGGTGCACGGCCGAGGGGTTGGGCGGGCTTGAGTTCGCCGCCGGCATTCCCGGCAGCGTCGGCGGGGCCATCGCCATGAACGCGGGGGCCTGGGGGCGGGAGATGAGGGATGTCCTCCACGCCCTGGTGGTTGTCGATGAAACGGGCGGGGTGCAGATCCTGCCGGCCGCCAGCCAAGTCTTCGCTTACCGGCGGTGGGAGCATGCGCCGGGAGTGGTGGTGGCCGCTGGCATTTTCCGGCTGCAGCCGGAAAGCCCGGAGGTGATCGGCGGGCGGTGCCGGGGTCATCTGCAGGCACGCCGGGAGAAGCAGCCCCTGGAGCCCAGCGCCGGCTCCTTTTTCAAGAATCCGCCCGGGCAGGCGGCGGGCCGCCTGATCGAGGCGGCGGGCCTCAAGGGACTCCGGGTGGGCGGCGCGCGGGTTTCCGAGCAGCACGCCAACTTCCTGGTGAACGCGGGCGGGGCGACCGCCCGGGATTTTTACGAGCTGATGAAGGTCGTGCAGGAGCAGGTGGCGGAGCGCACCGGCATCCGGCTGGAGCCAGAGGTGCACCTGCTCGGGTTCGGGGAGGCGGGCCGATGACCTCATTCGAGGTCTGGCGCCGCCTGGAGCGCCACCAAACGTGCCGGCCGTTCTCCGGGAGGGGTGTGGAAGGGCTCGGCCGAT
>JAJYKH010000312.1 GCA_021788685.1 Deltaproteobacteria bacterium
GCGGCCTTCCTGCCGCGGGGCTTTTTTTTTGAACCTGCCCTGTCCCATCAAGGGGCCGGGGAGATCTCGACACGGGTTGGCCTGGAGCCGGGGCGCTGGTGGCCCCTTCCTCAGGGATTGGCTGGCACTGGAAGGATTTCACCTCCCCCGGGGTGTGGGTTGTGGGGACGTTGGTTAACCAGTCAACTTGCTGGCTGAGCCCCAAGGTCCGTGCGCTCTTGCAGAATCGATTTCCCCCGGCCAATCGCCACACTTACCCCGGCTCGGGACATCCGCAAGAACCGGGCGACTTCCGCACCGGCGTGGGCACCCTCTCTTATGGCTAAATAGCAGAATGCCGCCCTGGCTTCGGCAACGCCTGGAACTCGCGTACGCTGCCGAAGCAACTCGGGGGAAAGGTCAAAAGCTCTCGCCACATTCTCCAGCAATTGAGGTAAAATGATTGCTCGCGGGGTCAGCCGGGCTGCATCACCGGGCTGCACCTGATGAAAAAAATCCTGCCCCCCGAGGATCCGTTCGTCTGGAGCCAGGTCATCTTCCTTGCCGATCTGTTTGGCGAGCCAATGCCTCAGTCCCTTGACCTGCCCCGGGTCCGGCGCCTGCTGCTCAATTCCGTCCGCAATGAAGGCCCGATATTTCTTCCTGCCGGTTTTAACCGATTTCCCGAAACGCCCCAGGACCGTCCCGGTCGCCTGCCCTGAAAGCGATCGCCTTCCCAGCACAACGGCATGCCCGCACCATGGATAGTCGTCTAGCTCTTTCATCCCCACGACCAGTCCGGCTCGCAACGGATTCAGATGAATATAGCGAACCAGTTCGAGAAAATAACTCTCGTGGTCGCAAAGCAGCGACTTGTAGCGATTCTGAAAGAGATGACCACTACGGTTGTGCCGCAGGTTGAAGGTGACGGCATAGGAAGTCAGCAGCCGCCGCATCAAGGTGGAAAGACTTGTTGTGCGGGGGCATAGCAGCAGGTGAAAGTGGTTGGTCAACAGGGACCATGCCAGGCAGTCGGTCTTGGTTTCCAGCAGCAGTGACGAGAAACGCTCAAGAAAAAACGACCGGTCCCGGTCATCTTCGAAAATCGGGCGGCGCTCTATCCCGCGGACAATGACGTGGTGAAGCATTCCAGGGATGATGAGGCGGGCTGTACGGGGCATGCCTTGAAAATAGCAGAAGGAAACAAGCTAGTCAACTATTTAACCAACGTCCCTTTCTCTCCCCCGAGGCATTTGCATCATCCCGCAGCTCTGCGCTTTTCAAGTTGGCCTTTTTCATTTATATTCGGCGGGATGGAATTCTCCCGCTGCCTCTGTCCGGCCCCATTGGCCAGGCTCGCCGCCCTGGCCGCCCTGATCATCGTCGTGCTTACCACCGGCTGCGCCAGCCACCGGGTTTCGACGGTCATCCCGCCCCCTGCGCCGCGACCAGGCCAGATGACCGCCGCCCAGGTCCGGCTCCTGCTGGAGGACCAGCTGGCCTCCTGGCGCGGGGTCCCCTACCGTAGCGGCGGTCTGTCCCGGGAGGGGGTGGATTGCTCGGGATTCGTGCAGCTGACCTTCCGGGACAAGTTCGGAATCACGCTGCCCCGCACCGTGGAGGAGCTGGCGGGGGTCGGCATCCCCATGGCCCGGGGGGAGCTGGCCAGCGGCGACCTGGTATTCTTCGGTGGCGGCAGCGGCAAACGCAACGGGCACGTCGGCATCGTAATGGACGGAGAATGGTTCATTCATGCTTCCTCCTCCCGGGGCGTGATCCGGTCGAACCTCGGGAACCCTTACTGGAACAGCCATTTCCGGCAGGGGCGCCGGGTGCTCCCTCTTTCACCTCCCCTCGCCCAGGCGGCCGCCGGCCCGGAATAGCCGGCCGGCCTCCTCTTCCCTCTGGCGTGGCAAAATCGATGCGCTCGCAAAAACCTGCGGACCACGGCGGGCGGGAGCAAAGGAACAATGATTTCCATAGGGTGGACCGTCGGAGCGGCTCGTTGCGGGGCCGGCACACCCTGGTCTACCACGCCGGCGCCCTGGGCGATTTTCTCACCATCCTGCCGGTGCTGCGGGCCTGGCGCCGGCTCGATACCGGGGGCCGATCGACCCTGCTCGGCCGGCCGGCCTTCGGGGAGCTGGCGAGGGAGAGCGGCCTGATCGACGAGCTGTGGGACGTGGAAGGACGGGACGCCGCCCCCCTGTTCGGTGACCGCCCCCTGTTGCCCGCCATCACCGGCCGGCTCCGGGGCTTCACCGCCGCTCTCGCCTTCGCCGCCGAAGGGTCCCCCCTCGTGGCGCATCTCCATGCGGCCGGCATTCCTTGGGTCTTGCACCAGCCGCCTTTCCCCGCCGGGCGCCTCCATGCGATCGATTACCACCTCTCGCTCCTGCCGGGGCCGGTCCCCCCGGATTCCGAAAGGCCTGTCCTCCGCCCGGCCCGGGGGATGTCTCCCCTCCTCCCGAAGCCGGACCGCACCGTGCTCCTGCACGCCGGGAGCGGCAGTCCCCGCAAGAACTGGCCCTTTCACCGCTTTCTTGCCCTGGCCGATCTGCTCAAGCGGGAGGGGCTCGACACCGTCTGGCTGCATGGGCCGGCCGAGGCGGAGCGGCCGTATCCGCCGGGCGATCCGGTGCTCCGGGGGGTGGCCCTCCCGGTGCTCGCGCAGCTGCTTGCCGCCTGCCGGCTTTACGTGGGCAACGATTCGGGGATCTCCCACCTGGCCGCCGCCTGCGGCTGCCCGGCCGTCGTCCTTTTCGGCCCCTCCGACCCGCTGGTCTGGGCCCCCCGGGGGCGCGCGGTCACCATCCTGGCCGGCTCCGCCCCCTGCGCGCCCTGCCACCCCCGGGCCGCCGCCGACCCGGCCGGCTGCCGCCAGCAATGCCTGGCCGGAATCACCGTGGCCGAGGTCTGCCGATCCTGCCGGCACAGGCTGGCAGCGGCCCCAAGTTGAAGCGATCCGTCCTCTCATTATCCATTGTCAATTCTCCATTTCTCCATTGCTTCTCATCCTGGCGGGACGATGAATTGCCCCTCCTGCCCCTCCGAGGGCTCGCCGTAAACGGTTTCGAGCTGCTCGATGCACTCCCGGTCCAGGATCTGGATGAGGTTGGTCGAGCCGGTCTTGTTGGAATGGCGGCCGATGGTCACCACGAAGGTGCTGGTCTCGGCGATGAGATCCTGCATGACCGCCCGCTGGTAAAAGTAGTAGATCGCCTCGTCGCTGTTCCGGAAGGAGCGTTCGGCGAAAAAGGGCTCCACCCCCCAGACCGCGGCCAGGCGGCGGTAGGTCCGGGGGTTGCTGGTGTTGGCGATGATGCGGACCCGGGGGCGGTGGCGGGCCACCATGAGGGCGGTGAGCCCCGAGGCGGTGAAAGAGACCACCCCTTCGGCGTCGGTGGTCTGGCAGAGGGTGACCGCCGAGGCGGCGATGGCCTTGCGGTTGCCGGAGATGTCCTGCAGCTCCCGGTACCAGGGATAGACCGCCTCGGTCTCCCGGATGGTTTTGTCCAGCACCCGGATGGCCTCTTCCGGGTAGCCCCCTACCGCGGTCTCGTCCGAAAGCATCACCGCGTCGGTGCCGTCGAGCACCGCGTTGGCGATGTCCGAGACCTCGGCCCGGGTGGGGTAGGGCGAAGCGAGCATGGAGGTGAGCATCTGCGTGGCGGTGATCACCGGCCTCCCCCGCAGCCGGGCGGCCTGGAGGATGCGTTTCTGCAGCACCGGCACCTTCTCCACCCCCAGCTCGACCCCCAGGTCGCCGCGGGCGATCATGGCCCCGTCCGCCGCGGCGATG
>JAJYKH010000313.1 GCA_021788685.1 Deltaproteobacteria bacterium
ATTCGGGCATGGCGGTTCTCCTGTGCTGATTTTGGGGGGATGTCCTGAATCTATTATGGCAGGGCTGCTCCGGGCAGGGAAAGTGAGAAGTAACGAGTGACAGGTGACGAGTCGGACCTGGATATCTTTTCTCTTATCACTCGTCACTCGTCATTGTCTTTACTTCTTGCGTCTCCCATCCGGTCCATGCTAAACACCGGCTTTTTCTGGCGCCTGCAGAGTGCCAGGTAACCGGGTGGAGCCCAACGGCCCAACCCAAAGGGGTGGGGGTGGACCGAACTGACCCAACCCAACCTCCTGGCGCTTGCGTTGTCTCCGCGATAATGGTCAGGATGCAGGATGCACAGGATGTACAGGATACAGGGTCATGAAGGTGACACGTTGGTGAACAGGAAGGCCCCCCATGTTTTCACCTGTCCCTTCGCCTTTCACCCATCACTGCTTATTGCTGACCGCTGAAAGCTTCTTTGCGAGATCACCATGATCCATCTCTCCAATATCACCAAGCAGCACGGCTCCCAACTCCTGTTCCGGAACGCCGGCTTCCAGATCCTCCCCGGGGTGCGCACCGGCCTGGTCGGGCCGAACGGGGCGGGGAAGAGCACCATCTTCCGTCTCATCACCGGCGAGGAGGAGCCGGACGCGGGCGAGATCTCCTGCGCCAGGAAGACGGTGATCGGCCACTTCTCCCAGGAGGTGGGGGAGATGGCGGGCCGGTCCGCGCTGGCCGAAGTCATGGCGGTGGCCGAAGACGTGGTGCGGCTGGGCGAGGCGATGCGGGAGATGGAGGCGGCCATGGCCGAGCCCATGGCTGACGACGAGATGGCGGCCCTGCTCGAACGCTACGGCGCGGCCACCGAAGAGTTCGAGCACCGGGGCGGCTACGACCTCAAGCCCCGGGCCGAGGCGGTGCTCACCGGCCTGGGGATCGCGCCCGAAGACCACGGCCGGCCGGTGGAGTCCTTCAGCGGCGGCTGGAAGATGCGGATCGCCCTCGCCCGCATTCTCACCCTGAACCCGGACGTGCTCCTCCTGGATGAGCCCACCAACCACCTGGACGTGGAGTCCATCGTCTGGCTGGAGGAGTGGCTTGCCAAGGAGTTCAAGGGCGCAGTGCTCATGACCTGCCACGACCGCGACTTCATGAACCGGCTGGTCTCCCGCATCGTCGAGGTGGCCAACTCCACGGTGACCACCTACGCCGGCAACTACGATTTCTACCTCCGGGAGCGGGAGGTCCGCCGCGAGCAGCTCCTCGCCAGCCACCGCCGCCAGCAGGAGATGCTCGCCAAGGAAGAGGAGTTCATCGCCCGTTTCGCGGCCCGCGCCTCCCACGCAGCCCAGGTGCAGTCCCGGGTGAAGAAGCTCGAAAAGATCGAGCGGATCGAGATCCCGGCCGAGCAGCGGGTGATCCGCTTCGAATTCGCGGAGCCGCCCCGGAGCGGCGACGATGTGCTGGCGATCGACGGCCTCGCCAAGTCGTGGCCGCTCCCCGGGGGCGGCGAGAAGTCGGTTTTCGGCAACATCTCCGGGATGGTCCGCCGCGGGGAGAAGATCGCGGTGGTGGGGGTGAACGGCGCCGGCAAGTCCACCTTCCTCAAGATCCTGGCCGGCCAGACCGAGCCGAGCGCGGGCCGCCTCGCCGTGGGGGCGAATGTGTTCCCGGGCTACTTCAGCCAGCACGCCATGGAGCTGCTCGACCCGGCGAAAACGGTGTTCGAGACGGTCCAGGAGGCCCTGCCCACCGCCAATGTGGGGACCATCCGCAACCTCTGCGCGGCCTTTCTCTTCCAGGGCGACGCGGTGGAGAAGCGCATCGGCCTGCTCTCGGGCGGCGAGAAGAGCCGGGTGGTGCTCGCGACCCTCCTCGCCCGGCCGCTCAACCTCCTCATCCTGGACGAGCCCACGAACCACCTGGACATCCAGTCCCGGGAGATCCTCCTCGACGCGCTCCGGAAGTTCACCGGCACCGTGCTCCTGGTGAGCCACGACCGCCACTTCCTGCGCTCGCTGGTGGGCCGGGTCTTCGAGATCGGCGGCGGCGAGCTGCTGGTCTACGAGGGGGATTACGATTACTACCTCGGCAAGTCCGGGCGGACCGGGAGGGCGGCATGAGCGAGGGAAAAGCGGTCGAGATCTTCACCGACGGGGCCTGCTCCGGCAATCCGGGGCCGGGCGGCTGGGGGGCGATCCTCCGTTACGGGGAGAAGGAGCGGGAGCTTTCGGGCGGCGAGCCCCACACCACCAACAACCGGATGGAGCTGACCGCGGTGATCCGGGCGCTTTCCACCCTGCAGCGGCCCTGCCGGGTGGTCCTCACCACCGATTCCCAGTACGTCCAGAAGGGGATCAGCCAGTGGATTCACAGCTGGAAGCGGTCGGGCTGGAAGACGAAGACCGGGCCGGTCAAGAACGTGGATCTCTGGCAGGAGCTCGACCGCCTCAACCAGGTCCACCAGGTTGAATGGCGCTGGGTCCGCGGCCACATCGGCCACCCGGAGAACGAGCGGGCCGACGAGCTCGCCCGGGCCGGGCTGGCGGCCGCCAGGGAGAGGTAAGAAATGAACATGATCATCCGTCCCGAGCGGGAGTCCGATCACGAGGCCATAACCGCGGTCACCGAGGCGGCGTTCGCGAACCATCCTTTCAGCCACCAGACGGAGCAGTTCATCGTCAAGGCGTTGCGCGCGGCCGGTGCCCTGGCGGTGTCGCTGGTGGCGGAGGTCGATGGCAGGGTAGTGGGCCATGTCGCCTTCTCGCCGGTCGTGGTTTCCGACGGGAGCCCGGGCTGGTATGGCTTGGGCCCGGTTTCGGTCCTGCCGAAATTGCAGCGGCAAGGGATCGGGACGGCCCTCGTCCGGGAAGGGCTCTCCCTTCTGAGAGCCAGGGGAGCCAGGGGCTGCGTGCTCACCGGCGACCCCGGGTTCTACCAGCGGTTCGGCTTCAGGAACGAGCCGGAATTGGTCCTCGACGGCATCCCGCAGGTGTTTTTCCTCGCCTTGGTCCTCAATGGTCCCATGGCCCGTGGGCAGGTGACCTTTCACGAGGGCTTTTCCGCCAAAAGCTGACCGGCTCCTTTCGCGCTGTTCCTTTCTTCTCTTCCCCAAATCCCGCCTCATCCCACCTCTGGTACCGTATGGCCCGTCATGCGCTGGCAGGTCGCAAGCGGGCCGGCGCACCGTTTTCCTGAATGAAGATGGGGAATTATTCTGTTGAAATTGCCTCGATGGTCCAGTAAAGACACATATGAAGCGTTTGCAGGGGAAGACTTAGGTCTCTCTCGGCTATGGATCGGAGTCGGATACAGAGTATTTGGTAGGGAAAGGATTATAGGGGAATGCCCCTAATTTTTCCCCGCGCTGGATAAGGCCCTCGTTAGATGCCCCTGAACCCTCGCAAGCTGGAGATTTGATTCACGGAGAAACCAATGCCCACCGCCCATCAGGCGATACAGCCGATCAACGTAACCGGAGCTGCGTTCCTAATTCAACTAATTCTTCTGGGAATGCTAACGGCGACAGTGTTTATCATGTGGTTGGGAGAAAAGAAACTTCCTGTATCCAGAGCGGGCACCTCAAATGTTCTCGGCCTTGGCTTCCTGATCCTGTACTTTACCTTGTTCACCTTTGCCGTTCTATTAATCTCAGAGGAGGTAATTAGTATCTTCGGAAAGCTGTTCGGCCTGCAAATTGGCGGCATCAAAGCAAGGAATGCACTGTCTATGGTCTTTGCCCTCGATATTGTTTTGTTTGCGATTCTCATCCCTCAAACGG
>JAJYKH010000314.1 GCA_021788685.1 Deltaproteobacteria bacterium
GCGCTCAAATTCTATCGCCTGGAGAAGATCAGCGAGGGGGCAATCGATCTCAGGAGAGGCGCGGCTGATCCGCTGAAGGGCCCCACCGAGGTGGGAACCGGCGAGACGCGGGAAGACAAGGGGGTGTACCTGTCCTCCCTGATCGAAAAGCTCAACCTCCGTTTCGGCACCCGGTTCACCCCTGCCGACCAGCTCTTTTTCGATCAGGTCACCGAGGCGGCCGCCGTGAACGACACTCTGCGCGAGGCGGCCAAGGTCAATACCCTGGACAATTTCAAATACGTTTTCGACCGCATGCTGGAAGGGCTCTTCATCGAACGCATGGAGGGCAATGAGGAGATTTTCGACCGCGTCATGAAGGACGATGATTTCCGCAGCTTGGCGGCATCGCATCTGATGCGCGAAGTGTACGAGAAGATCAGGGGCGAGCTGAAAAATTGATCCGGCCTCGGGGTCCAAACGCGGGAGGGGGTGAGGGGATGAGCGACATCAGGCTGTTTCGCACCAATGGAGAGGTCGTCACCGAGCTGGAAGCCCGATCCGCGGCCGTGGAGAAGAACCTTCAGAACCAGATCGAGCGGCACATGGAAGCCTTCCTCGCTATCCGCTTTCTGGCCTCGGAATATTCCACCGGCAAAACCCACGCCGGCCGGATCGACACCCTCGGAATCGACGAGAACAATTGTCCCGTGATTGTCGAGTACAAACGCTCCCTGAACGAGAATGTCATCAACCAGGGACTCTTCTATCTCGATTGGCTCATGGACCACAAGGCGGAATTCACACTCTTGGTCATGGAGCGGCTGGGGAAGCCCGTTTCCGACGCTATCGAGTGGTCGAGCCCCCGCCTGCTCTGTATTGCCGGCGACTTCACCAAGTACGACGAGCATGCCGTCCAGCAAATCAACCGCAATATCGAGCTTATCAGGTACCGGCGGTACGGGAATGAGCTGCTGCTCCTAGAACTGGTGAACGCGACCACCGCGACCACGGAGCCACAGACGGCGCCTCCCGGCAAAAACGGGAGGGGTAGCCAGTACAAGAGCGTCACCGAATACCTTGCCCAGTCCCCACAGCAGCTCAAGAACCTATACGACGACCTCAAGGCCCATCTCTTGGCATTGGGAGACGACGTCCAGCTCAAGACCTTGAAGTTTTATTTCGCGTTCAAGCGGATCAAGAATTTCGCCTGCGTGGAGGTGCACCCCGGAAGCAACAAGCTCCTGGTGTATGTCAAAGCGGAGCTGCCACCAGACAAGGTGGAAAAGGGCTTTACCCGCAACGTCAAAGACATCGGCCATCTCGGCACGGGTGACCTTGAAATCACCATCACCTCCCACGACGATCTCGAAAGGGCAAAGCCTCTCTTCATCCAAAGCTACGAGAACGGTTAGGCAAGGCAGAGGGGGATAAGCCACTGGCGCGCCCGGCAGGATTTTCGGCGCTGCCGCCGAAGCTGCTACCCCTATAGTTCCATCGGAGTGCTGGGGAGATTGAAGCTTCCGCGCTAGGTGGCGCGCCCGGCAGGATTCGAACCTGCGACCTACGGCTTAGAAGGCCGGTGCTCTATCCGGCTGAGCTACGGGCGCGTGCGGGTGGGAGACTGCTAAGTCTTGGCCGAGAGGCCATTTTTTAGCACGGCGGGGGCGAAGTTGCAACTTCATTTTCCCCGGAATCCCGCGCCAGTGCAACCCTTCCGCCCCTTTCCGGCCGGGAAAACAGGCTGGCCCCTTCCCCTTTCCGTGTGTTATCCTCTGGTTCAGATCGACCCGCGGAGCACCGGGAATCGGAGGGGGAAGAGGGCGTGGAGCGCAACACCCACAGCATCATCGTCGGCTACCTGCTCTGGGCCTTCGGCTTCACCGGCTCCCACCGCTTCTACTACGGCAAGCCCGTCACCGGCACCATCTGGTTCTTCACCCTGGGCCTTTTCCTCGTCGGCTGGGTCGTCGACCTCTTCCTCATCCCGGGAATGGACCGGGAGGCGGACCTCCGCTTCGAGCCCGGGCCCATCAACTACACCGTGGCCTGGGTCCTCCTCACCTTCCTCGGCCTCCTCGGCATCCACCGCTTTTACCTGGGCAAGTGGCCCACCGGCCTCCTGTATCTCGTGACCGGCGGCCTGCTCGGGATGGGCGTCGTCTATGATTTCTGGACGCTGAACGGGCAGATCAGCGACCTCAACCGCGCCGCCCTCCGGGCCTGACCGTGGCCGTGCTCGCCGCCCTCCTCTTCCTGCTCTGGGGCAACTTCCTGCCCCCCCTTTCCCGGATGGTTTTCGAGGAGAAATTCGGGGCGCCGCTCGACGGCGGCCGGGTCTGGCGGGACGGCCAGGACCTGTTCGGCTCTCACAAGACCATCCGTGGGGCGCTCGCCATCCTGATCGGGGGCACCGCGGTCTACCCCCTCCTGGGGGTGGTCTGGTGGCGGGCCGCGACGGCGAGTCTCCTCATCATCGGGGGCGATCTCCTGTCGAGCTTCCTCAAGCGGCGGCTCGAATTCCGGAGCGGGGCCATCATCCCCGGCCTGGACCAGATTTTCGAGGGGCTGCTCCCCCTGGCCATCATCGCCCCGCCGCTCGGCCTCTCCCTGGGCGAGGCGGGGGCGGTCCTCGCCCTGTTCGTTTTCATCGCCTTCCTGGGCTCGCTCCTCTGGCAGTTCATGATGGACCGGCCGGCGGCCCGACGGACCCAGCCGCGCCTGGTCCGCTCCCGCCGGGGCTACAAGCGGTGGCGGGCCTGCCACCCGCCGCTTGCCCGCTGGCAGCTCTGGCTGAATTTCGAGAACTTCGTGTTCTACCGGGGGGTGGTGAGCTGGTGCTTCCGGCTGGCCGGGCTCTACCGGCGGGGGGCGGCCAACAGCCTGGAGATCCGGGTGGAGCGGCACGAGCTCGCCTTCCCCGACCTCCCGCCCGGTTTCGACGGCTTCAAGATCCTCCTCCTCACCGATCTCCACCTGGACGGCCTGGACGGGCTCACCGAGGTAGCGGTGGCCAGGCTCCGGGAGATCGAGGCGGACCTCTGCCTGTTCGGCGGCGATCTGCGGATGGAGATCTACGGGCCGGTGGCCCCCGCCCTCCGCCAGCTCAAGCGGCTGGTCGCGGAGATCCAGGCCCCCTGCGGCATCTTCGGCGTGCTCGGCAACCACGACTGCATCGAGATGGTGCCTGATCTGGAAGACGCGGGGCTCGCCATGCTGGTGAACGCCGCCCACCCGGTGAGCCGGCAGGGGGAGGCGCTCTGGCTGGTGGGGGTGGACGATCCCCACTACTACCGGGTCCACGACCCGGCCACCGCTTTCCGGGGGGTGCCGCCGGGGGCGTTCGCCATCTTCCTTGCCCACTCCCCCGAGGCCTACCGGGAGGCGGCGGCCCACGGGGCGGCCCTCTATCTGTGCGGCCATACCCACGGCGGCCAGATCTGCACCCCCTCGGGCATCCCCCTCTTCACCCACTCCCGCGCCCCCCGCCACCTCTGTGCCGGCCGCTGGCGCTACCAGGCCATGCAGGGCTACACCAGCCGGGGCCTCGGCCCCTCAGGGGTGCCGCTCCGCTTCAACTGCCCGGGGGAAATCACAATCATCACGCTCAGGCGAGCGTGATGATTGTGATTGGAGGACCGCTGCGCTTGCGGCAACGGCATTTCGCTTTGCTTGCCGCCTTTGCCTCCAGCCTCCCGCCTCTAACCTCCAACCTCCAACAAAAAAACCGCCCGACGGCCTGAAAAGGCGCCGGGCGGCGGCATCCAAATATGAAAATAAACCGGAG
>JAJYKH010000014.1 GCA_021788685.1 Deltaproteobacteria bacterium
CGGGAGCCAAGGGCGCAGACCGGCAAGCGGACCATGCTCTACATGGCCACCTCCCTTGCCTTCACCGCCTCGATTCTCCTGCTCTGCTACCTGCTGCTCCACCTGAGCCCGGTGCCGGGCAAGACCATGAACGCGGTCCTGGCGGACATCCTCTTTGCCAAGTGGCCCCTGGGGAATTGGATCGCCCTGGTCACCATCTTCTCCGAGGGGGCGCTCCTGCTGGTGGCGGCCCAAACCGGTTTCGTGGACGGCCCCCGGGTCATGGCCAACATGGCCATCGATTCCTGGCTGCCCCACCGCTTCGCCTCCCTTTCCGAGCAGCTCACCATGCGAAACGGCATCCTGCTCATGGGGGCGGCCGCCATTGCCCTGCTCTTTTACACCGACGGCTCGGTTTCGGCGCTGGTCGTCATGTACTCCATCAACGTCTTCATCACCTTCTCGCTCTCGCAGCTCGGCATGATCCGCTTTTATGTCCAGCGGCGGCAGATCGATCCGGAATGGCGGCGCCACCTGCGGATCCATGTCGTCGGTTTCCTGCTCTGCGCCACCATCCTGGTGATCACCTCCTTCGAAAAGCTCACCGAAGGCGGCTGGGTCACCTTCCTCATCACCGCGGTGGTGATCGGGGGCTGCTACCTGATCCGGAACCACTACCTGCAGGTGCGCAAGGCCATGGCGGCGCTCGACGAAACCCAGCTCGCCATGCCCACCCCGGGGCCGAGCAACACGGCCGCCCCCAATCCCGCCGACCCCACCGCCATTCAGCTGGTCTCCGGTTACAGCGGTTTCGGGATCTCGGCCTTTTTCTCCATCGTCAAGAACTTCCCCCGCACCTACAAGAACATCATCTTCGTTTCGGTGGCGGTGATCGATTCCGGCTCGTTCAAGGGCGCGGATGAAATCGCCGCCCTGGAGGCATCCACCAAGGCCAACCTCAGAAAGTACATCGCCCTGGCCCGCCGGCTGGGCTTTGCCGCCGATTGCCGGATGGCCCTCGCCACCGACGTGGTGGAGGGGGCCACGGCGCTCTGCAAGGACATCGCGGCCGAGTTTCCCCACTCCACGGTCTTTACCGGCCAGCTTACCTTCCGCCTGGAGAAGCTCTATCACCGTCTGCTGCACAACGAGACCGCCTTCGCCATCCAGCGCCATCTCCAATGGGATGGCATCACCACGGTGATTCTGCCGGTGCGGTTGCCGATCTGATCCTGAAGCTGCGCTGCCCCGCCTCACATACCCGACTGGGCGATAGCTTTCGGGTTGGCTTTTTTCAGCTCTTGAGGGGCAACTCCTCCCTGCACCGTTCTCTTTCCAGCCACCCTATCAGGCCCCCCGCCCACTCCCCCACATTCCTTTTGACACCCGAAATCCGGCCATGGTGCAATGGGAGACATGAAATCCCGCTTGCCCCTTCCGGAGCTTTTTTCCGCAACTTCCCGCGACACCGACCCTGCCGGGCAGCGGCTGTACGCCCAGCAGGTGAGACTTTTCATCCGGGTGGCGCCGCTCGGGATGGCGGCCACCGTGGTCAATGCCGCCATCCTGGCCTTCGTCCTCCGGGAGCTGGTTTCCCCTGTCGCCCTCACCGTCTGGCTGGGGGCCGCCCTTCTGGTCACCGCAGTGCGGGTTCCCCTGCTCTCCCGGCCGGAGCTCTCCTCCCCCGATCCGGCGGTGACGGCCCGCCTGGGGAAGTGGCTCGTCCTGGGGACCGGGGCCGTCGGGCTCGTCTGGGGGGCGGTCCCTGTTTTTCTCTTCCCCCCTTCCCTTGGACACCAGGTCTTCATCGCCTTCGTGATCGGGGGGATGATCGCCGGGGCGGCCGGCACGTACAACGTCATCATGCCCGCCTTCCTTGCCTACAGCCTGCCGACGGTGCTGCCGCTCATCGTCCGCTTTCTCCTGCTGCCCGATGAAATCCACATCGCCATGGGCATCATGGCCGCCGTGTTCATCGGTCTGATGGTCCCCATCGCCCGGCGCAACCAAGCGACCATCATCGACAATTTCAGGCTGGTTTTCGAGAACCGCGACCTGACCGCCGGTCTCACGGACGAGAAGACCAAGGTCGAGGAGAGCAATCACCGGCTGCTCCTGGAAGTCGCCGAACGGGTCAAAGCGGAAGAAACCCTCCAGCGGTCCCATGCCGAGCTCGAGAAGGAGGTGGCGGCCCGCACCCGGGAGCTGGCCGATGCCAATGCGAGCATGGCGGCGGAGATCGTCGAACGCGCCCGGGTGGAAGACGAGCTGCGGCGCACCAATGAGCTGTTGGAGCGGGTCTTCTCCACCTCCTTTCTGAAAATCGCCTACATGGACCGGGAATTCAACTTCATCCGGGTGAACGAGGCCTATGCCGCGGCCGATGAGCGCCGCCCCGAGGAATTCCCGGGCAGGAACCACTTCGACCTCTACCCGAGCACGGAAAACGAAGCCATTTTCCGGAAGGCGGCCGCCACCGGCCAGCGGATTTCCTTCCAGGCCAAGCCATATGCCCATGCCTCCCACCCCGAACGGGGGACCACCTACTGGGACTGGGAGCTCATCCCCATCAAGGGGCGGAACGGGCAGACGAAGGGGCTCGCCCTGTTCCTGATCGACGTGACCGAGCGGATCCGAGCGGAGAGGCACCTCCGGCAGGCCCATAAAATGGAGGCCATCGGCACCTTGGCCGGAGGCATCGCCCACGACTTCAACAACATCCTCAACGTGATCTTCGGCTACACCGAGCTCGCCGCCCATGACCTGCCCCCGGCCAGCCCGGCCGCCGCAAAACTGGCCAAGGTGGAGGCGGCCGGCCGGCGGGCGGGGGACCTGGTCCGGCAGATTCTGGCCTTCAGCAAGTCAGGCGGGGAGGAGGTGAAAACGATCCGGCTGCAGGAGGTGGTCGCCGATAGCGTGGACTTGCTGCGCGGCACCCTGCCGGCCACCATTCGCATCGAGACCGAAATCGACCCGGGCTGCCGGCCGGTGCGGTGCAACCGCTCCCAGATGCAGCAGGTCATCATGAACCTCGGCACCAATGCCTTTCATGCCATGCGCCGGCAAGGAGGGGCGCTCACCGTCACCCTCCGGGAGGTCCGTGTTGTGGCCCCCGAGCCCGGGGTGGAGCTCGCCCCCGGCCCCTACGCCAAGCTCACCATGACCGATACCGGGCAGGGGATGGACCGGGAAACCCTGGAGCGGATATTCGACCCCTATTTCACCACCAAGGGGACCGGCGAGGGCACCGGGCTCGGGCTGGCCATCGTGCACGGGATCGTCCGGAGCCATGGGGGCGCCATCCGCGCGGAAAGCGAGCCGGGCCGGGGGGCCACCTTCGAGATCCTCCTGCCGGTGGTGGCCCCGGAGGAAACCGCCCCCGCGGGGGCAGCTCAGCGAGAGCAAACGGCGATCAGGGGCCGCATCCTGTTTGTGGATGACGAAGAGCTCATTGTCGAGCTCGGCCGGGCCATGCTGGAAAAGGCCGGCTGCGAGGTCGTGGCCGCCACCCGCGGCCGTCAGGCCCTGGAGCTTTTCCAGGCGGACCCGGCCGGCTTCGACCTGGTCATCACCGACCAGACCATGCCGGAGCTCACCGGCGCGGAGCTGAGCAGAAGGCTGCTCGCCATCCGGCCTGGGCTCCCGATCATTCTCACCACCGGATTCAGCGAGCTGATCGACGAAATCCAGGCCAAGGAGCTGGGGATCCGGGAATTCATCACCAAGCCGTACACCTTCGACGAAATGGCCGCCGCTGTCCGGCGGGCCTTGGGGAAGGAGACCGCGGCAAAGGGCTGATATCTCCCCTCACCCTTTACGAAAAAGGTTGCCGGATGGACGGAAGGCCAGGCAATCGTAAAGGATGCGGGCGCCCTGGTAGGCCACCTCGGCCCGCTTGACAATACGCCAGCCGAACCCCTGGAAGACTCCGTTCGTGGCAAGCCCCTCCGCCAAACCGGTGGCCCCGTCCAGCCATTGGACGAGGTTCTGGTCCTGGCCAAGCACTACCGGCCTGGCACCGGCGCCAGTAATGATCGTGACCGGCTCCACCACCAGGTTGGCCAGGTCGTAGGCAGGGACCACCTCGGCGGCACTGGGCTTGGCCTGCAGCCGGATCATCCGCGCCCGGGAATCGGGCCCCACCATCTCCTTGGTGGAGCTGATCATGTCGAGCAGGTGGTTGCGCACCTCGTTCAGCTCGGTGGCGGCGCCGAGCTCGGCGAGGCGCGGGTAGGCGCCCAAGGCCTTGGCCAAGAGCGAGACCTCCCGCAGGTAGGTGCTGCGCTGGTTCTCCGGCACCAGGTACATGGCGATGATTCTCACCGGGGCATTGTCGGGGGCGCCATAGTCGATGCCCTGGGGGCTCCAGCCCACGACGCAGATCAGGTCCTCCTCGAACGGGACCCGGGCGTCAGGACAGGCCCACCCCTTGCCCAGGGCGGTGCGGGTGGTCTTCTCCTTCGCCAGCACCAGCCCGGCCACGTCCGTCCCCGGAGGCAGCGACGGAACCGCTTCGAGGATATGGGCGAGAAACCGCAGGGCATCCTCCTTGTCGTTGTCGGGCAGCTCGATCAGACGGCCCTCCTGCAAGGCGTCGAGCAGACTTTCCACGATCAGTTACCTCCGTATCGTTTGAAGAACCAGCGTTTGACGGTGTGGGTCAGCAGGGCGTAGCCGAGCAAAAAGCCCGCGATCCAGAGCCAGTAGACCGGGGGGAGCGGAACCATGCCGAGGTCCCGCGCGAAGGGTGAGTAAGGGAGCCAGGCACCCACCGCCATGACGGCGAGGGTCGTCATGGTCATGTGCAGCGAGGCCTGGCTGCCGAAAAAGGGGACATGCCGGGTCCGGATGATGTGCACGATCATGGTCTGGGTCAGCAGCGATTCGACGAACCACCCGGTCTGGAAGAGCCGGGCAAGCATTTCCTGCCGCCCCGCCCCCGCGCCCGGATCGTTGAAGCCGCTGCAGCCGAAGAAGTACCACATCAGGGCGAAGGTGGCGTAGTCGAAGATGGAGCTGATCGGCCCGATGAGCATCATGAATCGCTTGATGTTGTCGATGTTCCACTTGAGGGGCTTGGCGATGAGGTCCTCGTCCACCCGGTCGGTGGGAATGCCGGTCTGCGAAAAGTCGTACAGGAGATTGTTGGTCAGGATCTGGATCGGCAGCATCGGCAGAAAAGGCAGCAGGTAGCTGGCGCCGACCACGCTGAACATGTTGCCGAAGTTGGAGCTGGCGCCCATCCGGATGTACTTGATGATGTTGGCGAAGACCCGCCGCCCTTCCATGATGCCCTCTTCGAGGACCAGCAGACTCTTTTCCAACAGGACGATGTCCGCCGTTTCCTTGGCCACGTCCACCGCCGAATCCACGGAGATCCCGACGTCGGACACCTTGAGGGCCGGGGCGTCATTGATGCCGTCTCCCATGAAGCCCACCACGTGCCCGGACTCACGCAGGGCCCGGACGATCTGCTCCTTCTGGACCGGACTGAGCTTGACCAGAACATTCGCCTCGGCCACCACCCGCCGGAGCTCGTCATCCGGGAGCCGCGCCAGCTCGGCGCCGGACGCCACCCCCTCCACCGCCAGGCCCACGTCCCGGCAAATCTTGCGGGTGACCAATTCGTTGTCACCGGTCAGGACCTTGACCGCCACCCCCGCCCCTTGCAGCAGCTCCAGGGCCTCGGTGGCCGAGACCTTGGGCGGGTCGAAGAACGCGACGTAGCCGAGCAGGATCAGGCCGTTCTCGTCCTGGACGGAAAAGGTCGTCTTGGTCTGGGGGAACTCGCGGTAGGCGATGGCCAGGACCCGGAAGCCGTCCTTGTTGAGCTTCTCCACCTCTTCCGAAACGTTGTCCCGGATCATGCCGAGCAGCGGGTAGACCTCATCGCCGATCTGGTAATGGTCGCAGCACTCGTAGATCTCCTCCACCGCCCCCTTGCAGATCAGCACGTGGTCGCCCTCGAAGTCCACCACCACCGACATGCGGCGGCGATGGAAGTCGAAGGGAAGCTCGTCCACCAGCCGGCAGTTCTGCTCCACGGCCAGGTCGGCGTGGTCGAGCACCGCCCGGTCGAGAAGGTTGCGCAGGCCGGTCTGGTAGAAGCTGTTCAGGTAGGCATAGGTCAGCACGTCGTCGCTCGTGCGGCCGGTGAGGTCCACGTATTTTTCGAGGACCACCCGATCTTGCGTGAGGGTGCCGGTCTTGTCGGTGCACAGGATATCGATGGCGCCGAAGTTCTGGATCGAGGGGAGGCGCTTGATGATGACCTTCTTCTTGGCCATGGTGAGCGCCCCCTTGGCCAGGTTGACGGTGACGATCATCGGCAGCATCTCGGGAGTGAGGCCGACGGCGACGGAGAGGCCGAAAAGCAGCGCCTCCACCCAGTTCCCCTTGGTCATGCCCACGATGAAGAAAACGGCGCTGGTCATGACCAGCATGAAGCGGATCATCAGCCAGGTGAATGAGCGCACCCCCCGGTCGAAGCTGGTTTCTTCGGGGCGCTCGGCCAGCCGTTCGGAGATGGTGCCGTAGAGGGTGCGGGTGCCGGTGTTGACCACCAATCCGCGGGCGGTGCCGCTGGTGACGCTGCTCCCCAGCAGGCAGACATTGGGCAGCTCCCAGGGGGTATTGCCCTGAATCCCGTTGCCAGCGGCGTTCTTCTCGACGGCCATCGCCTCGCCGGTGAGGGCCGACTGGCTGACGAAAAAATCCTTGGCGGTCAGGAGGCGCAGGTCGGCGGGGATGATGGAGCCGGCCTGCAGCAGCACGATGTCACCCGGCACGACCTCGGAGATGCGGATCTCCTCTTCCCGATCGTCGCGCAGCACCAGGGTGCGCGACTGGACGCGCTTGCCGAGCGCCTCGACGGCCTTTCCGGAACGCCGGTCGAGAACGAAGGAGAGGCCGACGCTCAGAACGATCATGATGCCAACGATGACCGTTGACTCGATCTCGCCGATCAACCCGGAAACGATGGCGATCACCAGGAGCTGCAGCACCAGGGGGCTTTTGCAGCGCTGCAGGAGGTCACCCCAGAAGCTGAGGCTTCGGGTCCGGGCCAGCTCGTTGGCCCCGAACTCGTCGAGGCGGCGCTCGGCCTCTTCGCTGGTCAATCCTCCCGCCCTGGTCTTGAGCGCCAGCAGAGCCTCCTCTGCGGGGAGACGACAAATCTCGACCAGCCGACGTGCCTCGGACCCGGGCTCGGCCGCTTTGAAAGCGGCTGCCTTGCCGGCTGCGGCCAGCCGGGGAGCAGGAAAGGACGAGAGAGGAGGAGGGAATTTCATGGCTCACCTCACCAAGGCCACAACCGCGGAGCGGGGGCCGGAGGGGCCACGATCAGGAGGGGATCAGAGCGTAGCGCGCAATACCAGCCCGCGGCGAGCCGCAGCGGACAGACCCCGGCGGCAGCAAGACCGCCGGAGCATCATTTGTCGGTGGCGACACGGGTTTCCGTCGCCGTCGTTCATAAAAAACCTTCCTCACGATAAAGGTGGATAAGCGCGAAATGGTTTGGGACCATACCTCTGGCGAGGCCCCCTGTCAATCCTTTGTGCCAAATCGGTCGGGTCTTTGCAAGCCCGGAATGAAAAAGAAACAGTCAGCCCATTGCACCTGATGCCGAAAGGATGCTCACCGAAAGCCGGCTGTAGACCCGCCAGGGGGCAAAACCCCCGCCTGGCGCCCCCGTTTCACGAATTCCTCGATGGCTGCCCGGCCCTCCCGGCCGAGGTTTTCCGAAAAGGAATTGACGTAGAGCCCGATATGGTCGGCGATGACCCGGTCGTCGAGCTCCTGGGCGTGCCGCCGGATGTAGTCCCGGCCGGCATCGGGCTGGGCGAATCCGTAGCGGACGCTCTCCCGGATGGCCGCCCCGATGGCCCGGAGACGTTCCTCACCGAGCGAGCGCCGGGCCACGATGCCGCCCAGGGGGATGGGGAGGCCGGTCACCTCCTCCCACCAGGCACCCAGGTCCTGAATGAGGGTGAGCCCGTACTGCCGGTAGGTGAAACGGCCCTCGTGGATGATGGCCCCGGCGTCGATTTCGCCCGCGGCCAGGGCGGGCATGATCAAGTCGAACCGCATGGTGATGAGGTTGCGGCACTCCGGGGCAAAGAGGCGCAGCAGCATGGCGGCGGTGGTGAGCCGGCCGGGAATGGCCACTTTGGCGCTTTCAAGCCGCGACGGGTCCGCGCCCGGACCTGTTACCAGCAGCGGCCCGCAGCCGCGGCCCAGGGCGGCCCCGGCATCGAGGAGGGCGTATCGGTCGAGCACGTGGCCGAGGGCATGGAAGGAGAGCTTGGTCACGTCCAGCCGGCCGGCCAGGGCCCACTCGTTCAGGGTTTCCACATCGGCCAGGACGGGAGGGGCAAAGCCCGGGTCCGGCACGGGCACCTTGCCGTGCACGAGGGCGTGAAAGATGAAGGTATCGTTCGGGCAGGGCGAAAAGCCGATGGTGAGCGGTTCCATGCTTTCTCTCGAAAAGGACGAGGGCCGTTTCCCCCTGGTCGGTTACAGGGAGCCGGAGTGAATTCTGGCAGAACGCAGAGGCGCAAAGTCACAAAGAAAAAAGATTTGGAAATGGATAGTTTGCCTTTGCGCCCTTGCGCCTTCGCTTTGATTAAGACAGCTTTTTGCGAGGCCGGCAATGCTCAATTGCCGCGCAATGCCGGCAGCAGCCCGGCCGCGGCCCGGCACGCCGCCTCCGCCGCCTCCCGCAGGCGCCAGGCCGCCGGGTCGCGGTCCTCCACCAGGTTGCTGATGGCCCGGATTTCGAGGAAATCCACCCCGAAGGCTTGGCAGACCCGGGCCAGGGCGGCCCCTTCCATGTTCTCGCAGATAGCTTGGTGACGGTCCCGCAGCATGTCGCCCCGGAGCCGGGTGCCGCTCACGCAGCCCACGGTGACGAAGGTCCCGGTGCGGAAGGGGACCCCGGCCCCGGCCAGGACTGCTTCAGCATCGGCGAGCAGCCGGTTCTCGAGCGGGAAGGACCGAGGAACCGCAAGCGAAGGGGAAAAATCGTCGATCCGGCCGTCGAGACAGATCCCCAGATCGCCGAGCACCTCCCGCCGGGCGAGACAGAGATCGAGCAGGCCGGGACCGCTGCCGGCGAACGCCCCCCCCACCCCGACGTTGACCACCCCGCGATAGGGGACCGTCATTTGGGCCAAGGCGCGGGTCAGGGACAGGGCCGCCTCCACCGGTCCGATGCCGGTGACCAGAAAATCGATGCCGCCCGAATCCAGCAGGGAGCGGGCACGGGCGATCTCCGGTTCGGTGGCGGCGACGAGCAGGAGCAATGGACATCCTCCGGAGGTGAATCGTGCACCCGGTTCCGCGTTTGCCGCGGCCGGAATTCCTACGGGGTGACGGTCTTACTTGTAGTCGATTTGCCCGCTGCCAACCACTGTTTTTCGGATCATTTCCGATTGGCAGAGATCTCGCCGTTGCTGGCCGCTGACGGGCTGAAAGCTTCCTCACCCCTCCCCCTCTACCGGCAGCTCCACCACCACCCGGGTGCCCCGGCCTGGACCGCTTTCGACGCCGATCTGCCCGCCGTGCTCTTCCACGATCTTCTGCACCATGGCCAGGCCGAGGCCGGTGCCGGACGCCTTGGTGGTGAAGTAGGGGTCGAAGATCCGGTCGAGGTCCCCGGGCTGGATGCCGCACCCGGTGTCCTCGACCGTGAGGACCAGCCGGCCGGGGGTGAAAGAACCCCTCACCGTGAGCAGGCCGCCCCCCTCCATCGCCTGGATCGCGTTCAGATAAAGGTTGAGCAGCACCTGGTTGAGCCGGTCGGGATCGGCGGGCAAGGGGGGGAGCCCATCCGGGACCTCCGCCCGGATCGTGATTCCCAGGGCCTCGGCATCGCTCCTCACCAGGGCGAGCGAGTCACCGATCAGCTTGCCGAGGGCGAGGGGCCGGATCCGAAGTGGCAGAGGCCGGGCGAAATCGAGGAGCTCGGTGATGGCCCGGTTCAACCGCTCCACCTCGCCGACCAGGATGCGGGCCGACTCCGCCTCCTGGCTACCGGCCGGAAATTTGGAGCCGAGCAGGGTGGCGATCCCCTTGATCGAGCTCAACGGGTTTCGCACCTCGTGGGCCACTCCCGCCGCCATCTTGCCGAGGGCGGCGAACCGCTGCTGGCGCCGGAGGCGCCATTCCAGCCGCCGCTGCGCGGTCACGTCGTTCAGAAGGAGCACCCGCCCCATGCAGCTCCCCTCCTCGTCCCGGATGGGAAGGGAGCTCGCCTCCACAAGACGCTCCCCGCCGGACGCGGCCAGGGTGACCTCCTCATCGAGCATTTCGCCCCGGCAGGCCGCCTCGCCCGGCGGGAAATGGCCTGCCAGCGCGGGAGGCAGCACCGCCGCCGGATCGGTCTCTTCACGCCCCGGCTCTTCCCCGGCAAGAGTGGCGGCGGCCCGGTTCCAGGTCTTGACCCTGCCGTCCGGGCCGGTGGCGATGATGCCCACCGGCAGCCTCGAGATCAACAACCCCGTGAACGCCTTCATCTGGCGCAGAGTTTCTTGGGAGACCCGGTATCCCTGGGCGATCAGCAGGGAAAACCAGCCGCCCGCGCCCACCAGCAGCAGGGCGGCGGCCATGAGGATGAGATGGAAGCGGTTCTGCCGAGCCATTGCCGCCTGCTCGGCCATGTCGAGCCCCACCAGCATCAGATGGGAAGGGGTGCCCCCCCCGGGTCCGGAAAAGCAGCACCAGTCACCCGGCTTCCCCGCGGGGCAGGGAGGTGGCGGCCCCGGCATCCCCTGTCCGCGCATGCCGCCCCGGGAACCGCTCCCACCGGCCCCCCGAAACCGCCACGGCATGCCCGGTCCCGGCGCGAACGGCCGGAAGGGGCTCACCACCTCGAAGACGGCCTTCCGGCCCGCCTCCCCGGGCCGCACCGTGAACCGGGGTCCCCGGGCGATGCGGCGCAATTCGCCAAGATCACGGCCGATCACGGTCCCGACCTGCCGCGGGTCGCTGTGGGCCAGCACCCTGCCGTCCCGGTCGATCAGAGCCAGGTAGACGATGTCCTGCTCCAAAGCCGCCTGCTCCATGAGGCGTTGCACCCGGCGGGCGGGATCGGGGCCCATCATCATGGAAGCCCGGGTGCCGGCCCCCACGAACCGGACCAGTGCCAGCCCCTTGTGGAGCAGGCTTTCGTCCATCAGCCGCTGCTCCCGCCTGAGGTTGTTGAGGGTAAAGACGAAGATGATGAGGAGCAGCAGGCCGATGGCAGCCGCCAGCAGCCAGGGCGAAACAAAAACAAAGCGGTTTTTCCTGAAAAAGTTCCTCATGCTGCATCCAGAGTGCAAAAGGGGTTCCACTCGTCTACGTCGCCGGACAGCCGCGGGGGGGGGGCCGCCCGTCAGGCCGGGTGGGTAAAAAGGAAACAGATGCCGCCGGGAGCTGGATAAAAAAGAGCCACTTCCGCCTGGGGGCGGAGTCATGGGCCACCAGCGGCCGCCTCAGATTGCCTCCATTTTCGGGCAGCCTAGGTAACAGCGGCCCTGGCACGTCTTTTGCGAAAGGACCCGGGCAAGCATCCCAGATTCAAACCACAACCTAAGGAGGCACTCACAATGAAAAAACAGCACTGGCTGGCAATCGGCGCGGCCGCGGTGATCGGCCTGAGCTCCATTCAGGTGGCGGGGGCCGCTTCCCCGGGGAAAGCCGGCATGACGGGTCCCCGGCCGGGTTACAGCCGGCAAGCCTTGAGCGAGAAGGACCTCAAGGCACGGCAGGCGTTCATGGCGGAAACCACCGACATCCGCAAGCAAATCGCCACCAAAAGCGCCGAGCTGGAGGCCGTCATGGCCCAGACCAATCCGGACGAAAAGCGGGCCGGTGCCCTTTCCGGCGAGCTCTTCGACCTCCGCGACCAGCTCCGGCAGAAGGCCATCGCCGCCGGCTTGCCGGGCGGTTTCGGCATGGGCTGCCGCTGCGGCGGCATGGGCCCGGCGATGATGGGCGGCCGCGGCATGATGAAGGGCCGACCCGGCATGATGATGGGCGGGCCGGCCCCGCAGAATCAGTAAGTATTTCCCTCTCCCACCGGCGAGGGCTTGTTGCCGGCAAGCCCTCGCTTCACTTCAAACGGGCCGTCAGTGGGCCTGGCGGTCGATCTCCTGCCGGTATTGCCGGGCCATCTCCCTGCCCACCTCCTCCAGCATGGCCTCACGGGCCGCCGCAACCTTCTCGTATGACAGCGCCAGGGCCAAAGCCACCTCGCCGAGGGTCCGCCCTTGGCCGAAATGCTCTTCCGCAATGAAGATCTTGAGGAAATCATCGGCGATCAGCGCCTGCATGCCGACAGCCAGCCCGGAAAGGGCGGCCGCCGCCTCCGCAAAGGTCTTCCCCCCCGCGACCGCCGCCCGCATGCTTGCCATTCCCTCCTGGTGCCGCCGATCCTCTTCCGAAGAAAGGGGATTGTCCGCTTCGCCCGGTTGTCTGAAGCTCATGCCCGTACCTCGTGTCTGATTTTCGTAACCGATCACTGGTAACAGCCCCCGAGACCGATCATTCCAGGTATTGTAAACGGTCGCAGGGTGCCCCAGATCCTAGCGATTAGCCGGCAGCTGTGCCGACAAAGAGGCCTGCGAGCTGGACTGGTGCTCGCGAGCAGGCCGATGACAATGGAGATGGGGTGGTCTGTGACCGCTTACGATTTTCCAGGTGCGCCTTCCGGCCTTCGATTATAAAATAAACGGAAGGCAAAGTATTGCTGCTTCGTTCTCCTCGCAAGCAGGAAAAGACTCCGCAAGCGACCGGTCCACCGAGGTGCCCCGTGAGCTCGCTTCGAAACACCACCCGAATCCTGCCCCTTCTGCTCGCCGCCCTCATCGGACTGGCTTCCCCGGCCGCGGGCGACGTCACCCGGCCAGAGCCGGAAGCCCCGCTGCTCGCCACCACCTATGCCGGCGATGAATATCTGAAATACGACATCAGCTGGATGGGGCTGATCAAGGCCGGCGAGCTGGTCATGGAAATCAAGCCGCTGGATGCGGCGAAGGAACGCTTCCTCGTGAAGGTCACCGCCAAATCGGCCGGACTGCTCGCCTTTTTTTACCCGGTGAGGGACTATTTCGAGATCGTGGTGCAAGGCCGGGAACGGCTGCCGGTGCGCATGACCATGGAGCAGAACGAAGGCAGCAGGCAGGGGCGGCGCATCACGGTTTACAACCAAAAGGGCGGGGAGGTCACGTACAGCAAAGACGGACGCCCGCCCGAAATTTTTCCCGTGACCGGGCCGGTGCACAACGAATTCACCTCCTTCCTGATCATGAGGGCGCTGCCCCTGCGGGCAGGGGAGTCGGTGACCGTGCCCACCTTCGCCGACCGGAAACGGCACGAGGTGAAGGTCCTGGTGGAACAGGGGGCCGCCTCGGAGTCTGTGCTGGGCCAGGTGGAGACGATGAAGGTGGAGCCGCAGCTCAACTTTGCGGGGCTGTATCAAAAAGTGGGCAACCCGGAAATCTGGCTCACCGCTGACCAGAACCGGATCCCGATCCGCATCGAGGCGAAAATCAAAATCGGCTCGCTTACGGCCGAGCTTTCCGAATACCGCCGGCAGGGAGCTCCCCTCCCCAACGGCTCGGGCTGAAGAGGCGGCCTGACCGGCCTGCTCCCTTACAAGGGACCGATCTCGCCCGCCAGTGCCCTCGTCAGCCGCACGAAATCTTCCAGGGCAAGCCTCTCCGCCCGCTCAGCCGGGGGGACGTCTGCCGCCGCGAGCACCCGTCCCCACCTTTCTTTCCCGAGCTCCGGCCAGGCCCCGGCGAGACTGTTCAACATGGTCTTTCGCCGTTGCTGGAAGGCGCCCTTCACCACCCGCCGGAGCAGCCGTCCGTCGTAAGGGGGCAACCGGCGGGCCCGCTCGGGAGGCGGCTCGAAGCCGAGCCTCACCACCACCGAATCCACCTGGGGCCGGGGGTGGAACTGCTCGGGCCCCAGGTGGAGCAGCGGGGTGACCGTGGCACAGGCGGCCAGGAGCACGGTGAGGATGCCGTACTCCTTGGTGCCCGGCAGAGCGATCAGCCGGTCGGCCACCTCCTTCTGGAGCATGAGCACCGCCCAGCCGATGGCCTTCCGGCTTTCGATCAGCTTGAAGAGGAGCGGGTTGGAAACCGAATAAGGCAGATTGGCCATAATCTTCAGCGGCCCCCCGGTTTCGGCCGCCAGTCCGGCAAAGTCGGCCTGCAGCAGGTCCTGATGGACCAGCTTCACGTTGGTCGGCAGGATGCCCTCCTCCCGGTGGAACCGGATCAGCCCCGCGTCGAGCTCGATCCCCACCACCCGCCCCACTGCGGCGGCCAGCGGCAGGGTGAGGGCCCCCAGTCCCACCCCCAGCTCGACCACGGTATCTTCCGGCCCCAACCCGGCCAGGCGGACGATCTTCTCCGCGGTCTGCCGGTGCACGAGAAAGTTCTGGCCCAGCTTCTTGCTGGGGGCGAGCCCCCGGTCGGCAAGGATGTCCTTGATCCGGCGGTCGTTCATCTTCCGGCCCGCTTCTCTCCCTGCCGGTGCCGCCGCACCACCGCAAAGAAACGGAGGGCGCCCAGGTAGCCGAGCAGGGCAATGGGCACCGCCAGGATGAAGCCGCCCGCCAGCATGACCATTACGGTTTCCTGGCTGAGCTTGCCCAGAAGGGAGAGGGTTTCCCCGAGCCCCGGCCCCTGGCCGATGCGGGCAACCACCCCGCTGATCCGCCCCCAGGAAAGATCGCTGCCGGTGATCCAGCTCCCCAGCCGCCAGGAGAAATAATATTGGAAGAAGAAGGTGAAGGGATTGCTCACCACCCAGCCGGCCATGATCGCGGCCAGCTTGCTTCCCCTGAAGAGGAACGCCAGGAGCAGGGTGAGGAAGGTATGGAGGGGAATGGTCGGGGTCACCCCGATGAAGAGCCCGGCCGCCACCCCGCGGGCCAGAAACTCGGGATCGCCCTGCAGCCGGATGAACCGCAGGTAGTAATAGCGGGCGGTGCGCCGGGGCCTGCTCGTGAGATCCTTTTTCGTAGCCATGATCTGAAACGATGCCCCAGCGTCAGCCCAGCTGAAAACGGGAATAAACATCGGCATCGAGGCCGAGGGTGCGGCCGGCCCGCAGGAGGTGGGTGCCGGCCAGGGCGATCATCGCCCCGTTGTCGGTACAGAATTCCACCGGCGGCACGAAGACCTGAACCCCTTCCTCGCTTCCCCTCGCCGCCAGGTACTCGCGCAGCCGGCAGTTGGCCGCCACCCCCCCGGCGAGCACCACCCGGGGGCAGCCGCTCTCGCCGGCCGCCAGGAGGGCCTTTTCGGCCAGGATCTCGATCACCGCCTCCTGGAAGGAAGCGCAGAGATCGGCCAGCGGCAGCGGCTCGCCCCGCTGCTCCCGCTGCTGCACGAAGGTGGCCACCGCCGTCTTGATGCCGCTGAAGCTGAAATCGAAGCTCCCCGGCTCGAGCCAGGACCGGGGAAAGTCGATGGCCCGGGGATCGCCCCCCTCGGCGCGGCGGCCAATCTCCGGCCCCCCGGGGTAGGGCAGCCGCAGCAGCTTGGCCACTTTATCAAACGCCTCGCCGGCCGCGTCGTCCCGGGTCCGGCCCAGCAGCCGGAAGGTGTACGGGTCCTCCACCCGGAAGATGCTGGAATGGCCTCCCGAGGCGATGAGGGCCACGTAGGGGAATTCGGGTTTGGCATCCCCCAGAAAGACCGAAAGCAGGTGCCCCGCCATGTGGTCCACCCCGGCACAGGGGAGGTTCTTCACGATGGCGATGGCCTTGGCAAACGAGAACCCCACCAGGAGGGAGCCGATGAGCCCGGGCCCCCGGGTCACCGCCACGCCGTCCAGATCGTCCAGGGTGATCCCGGACCGCCGCAGGGCCTCCGTGACCACCGGCTGAATGTTCTCCAGGTGCTTGCGGGAGGCCAGCTCCGGCACCACGCCGCCATAACGGCTGTGCACCGGCACCTGGGAGTTGATCACGTCGGCGAGCAGCCGTTCGCCATTGGCGAGCACGGCCGCCGCCGTTTCATCGCAGGAGCTTTCGATTCCGAGGATCAGCATGTGGTCAGAAACAAGGGGTTGGCGATCGTTGCGGAGAGGAAGCTTCTACTATAGTTCCTTCACCAAGGCTTGACAATCTCGCAAAAAATCCAATCCTGCATCTGGATGGCTAAGCACGAAAGTTCGATAGATAAGGGGCGGTGGTGTCGCGAAAGCGGCGGCGTACATAAGGTACATTGAGCATTTCGCGACCCGCCGCAACGCCGTAGATCGGACTTTTTGCGACGCCATCAAAGCATATCATGGCTCGATTGCTCCTTGACTGGCCATTCCCGCTCCCGTATGGTAGGGCCTTGCACATTATTTCTTTTCGTCGGCTTGCCAATGACCGATTCCGTTCGCCATACCGACCTGCCCCGCCCCTCCCCCGAGGGCGATTCCCTACCGGAGGGCGGCAGCCATTCCCGGCTGGTGGACGCCTTTGCGCGCACCATCTCCTACCTTCGTGTCTCGCTGACCGATCACTGCAACCTCCGCTGCCTCTACTGCACCCCGAAGGAGGCGGGGGAGAAACTGGCCGGCGCCGAGCTGCTCACCTACGAGGAGATCCTCCGGGTGGTCGAGCTGGCGGTGGGGCTGGGCATCCGCAAGGTCCGCCTCACCGGGGGCGAGCCGCTGGTCAGGCGCGGCGTCCTCGATTTCATCGGCAGGCTGACAGCCATTCCCGGCCTCCGGGACATCCGCCTCACCACCAACGGCGTCCTCCTGCCCGACATGGCGGCAGAGCTCTTCCGGGCCGGCATCCGCAAGCTCAACGTCAGCCTCGACACCCTGAAGCCGGAACGGTTCCGGGAGATCACCGGCGCCGACTGCTTCGAAAGGGTGTGGACCGGCATCCGGCTCGCCCGGAAAATCGGCTTCGACCCGGTCAAGATCAACGTGGTGGTGCTCAAGGGCGTGAACGATGACGAGCTGCTCGACTTCGGACGGCTCACCCTGACGGAGCCGTATCAGGTCCGGTTCATCGAATTCATGCCGGTGGGCCAGGGAACGGCCTGGAGCCGAGACCGCTATGTCTCGTCCACGGACATCAGGGAGCGGCTGGCCGCCCTCGCCCCTCTCCTTCCCAGCCGGGGCGGCGCCCAGGAGGGCCCGGCGAGTGTTTACCGGTTCGAGGGGGCGGCGGGCAGCCTGGGGTTTATCAGCCCCATCAGCCACCAGTTCTGCGACCGGTGCAACCGGTTGCGGCTCACTGCCGAGGGACGGCTGCGCTCGTGCCTGCTCTCCGATGAGGAGATCGACCTCAAGGCCGTGCTGCGGGGGGACGGATCAGACACGGCCATCGAAAAGGCCCTGCTCCAGGCCACTCTCAACAAGCCCAAGGGCCACCAGCTCGCCCAGAACGGCTTCCGCAACTGCCACGGGCAGATGTCCCGGATCGGCGGCTGACCGGAAGTAGCTGATCTCCATCAAAAATGCCGTTGGAAGCAGCCACAGGTGCCTGCCGCAGATACGCGGAAGAGGTCTGCGAGGCTGGACGAGTGATCCGCGAACAGGCCTCTGTCAGAGGAAATGCGGTGCATGTGGCTGCTATACAATCAAGAGCCCACTTCCTGGCTTTGCGGATAAGAGCCAAGCCAAGCAAAGAAGGAGGAGCTTTCCTTAAGCCGGTCGCAGGCCTCCCTGATGTTCTCGTCCTCGATGTGGCCTAGCATGTCGATGAAGAAGAGGTAGGTCCAGGCCATGCCGCCCTTCACCGGCCGCGACTCGACCCGGGTGAGGTTGATGCGGCGCTCGGCCAGGATGCTCAGGGTTTCGTTCAGGGCGCCCGGCCGGTCGAGAAGGCCCACCAGCAGGGAGGTCTTGTCCCGGCCGCTGGCCGAGGGCGAGTGCTGGCCGATGAGGAGAAAGCGGGTGGTGTTGCCGCCGTAGTCCTCGATGCCGCGCACCACCGTCTCCAGGCGGTAGGTTTTCACGGCGAGCGAGCTGGCGATGGCGGCCACGCTCGGGTCCTTGGCCGCCATCTGCGAGGCGACTGCGGTGCTGAAGACCGCATGCAGCGGTACCCCGGGGAGGTTTTTCTTCAGCCACTCGCGGCACTGGGCCAGGGGCTGCGGATGGGAAGCCACCTGTTTGATGTCTTCCAGGCGGCCGGTCTGGTTCAGGAGGTGGTGGCTGATCTTCAGCAGCTCCTCGCCGCAGATTTTCACGGGGTATTTCATGAAGGCGTCGAGGGTGGGGGTGACCGCCCCCTCGATCGAGTTTTCGACGGGCACGATGCCGTATTCCACCCGGCCGCGCTCCACCTCGATGAAGATGTCCTCGATGGTCTCGATGGGGCGGAAGGTGGCGGTTTGGCCGAAGTACTTCACCCCGGCCAGGTGGCTGAAGGTGGCCTCCGGACCGAGATAGGCCACTTCCACTTGTTTCTGGGAGAGCCGACAGGTGGTGATGATCTCGTGGAAGAGGCTGACCAGGGACTCTTCCGGAAATTCCCCTTCGTTGTCCTTTTTGATCCGCTCAAGGACCTGCCGCTCCCGGTGGGGGTCCCACTTGGGCTTGTCATCCTTCGCCTTGAGTCGGCCAATTTCCTTGGCGGAGCGCAGGCGCTCCCGCAGGAGCGCCACGATCTCGCTGTCGATCCGGTCGATCCGGCCGCGGACCTCGGCGATGGAGGTATCCTTTTTCGTGGTCATCAACAGTCCTTCAAGCAGAGCAAGGATAGGGCCGGCCTGCGACGGCTGTCGGGCTACGGGA
>JAJYKH010000015.1 GCA_021788685.1 Deltaproteobacteria bacterium
AGCTTGGTCTGGTCGGCAATCGTGTTGATGATCTCCATCACCTTGGAGATCTCCCGCGACTTCCTCCCCAGCTCCACGATTTCGTTGATGCTGTTCTGGTTGTCATCGTGGATCTCCTGCATCTTCGCCATGACCGCCTCGGCCGCGTCCGCTCCTCTTTTGGTGCTGTCCCATGCCTTGGTGGCCAGCTCCACCACCATTCGCGAGTGCTCAGCGATCTGCATGGAGGAGGCGGACAGCTCCTCCATCGTGGCGGTGATCTCCGCCACGGCGGCGGACTGCTCCGAGGAGACCGCCGCCTGCTCCCCGACGGAAGCGGTGAGCTCTCCGGCAATGGCATCGATCCCCCGCCCCGCACCGCTCATGTTCGTGATGATCCCGCGCAGGTTGGCGATCAAGCCATTGAACGACCGGGCGACCTCGCCGACCTCGTTCTCGGTGGTGACCGGAATCGTGACGGTCAGGTCATTGTCGTAGCTCCGGAGGGTGGTCGCGATCACCCCCAAGGGCTTGACCATGTATTTATCGAGAAAAAAGGAGACAAAGAAATAAAGGCCCACCACCGTGAGCAGCGATACCGCGATGTTCCGGGAAATAATCGAGGTGATCTCCTTCTTGATCCGTTCGCGCTCATGGGCGGCCAGGGCGTCGATGTCGTCGATGTAGAGGCCGGTCCCGATGACCACGTTCAGCGGCTTGTAGAGGCGCACATACGACAGCTTGGGCACCGCCTCGGTGAGGCCGTCCTTGGTCGGCTTCGGCCACAGATAATCCACGTACCCCTCCCCGTCAGCCAGGCAGACGTCGACAAAGGCGGCGAAGAGGTTCTTCTTCTTGCCCAGGGCGCAGTCGAACTTGGGGTCGTTCATAATCTGGCCGTCCAGGGCCGGAATGGTGGGATGCATGACCATCCTGGGATAGGGCCGGCCCAGGTCGTTGATCCAGAAGTACCCCACCCCGTTGGCCCCGTAGCGCATGCGCTTGACCGCCGGAACCACTTGGTCGGCTTTGAGCCCCTCGATGTTCTTGAACACCAGATCCATATAGTTCTTGAGCGCTTCCTTTTTCCTCGCCAGCAGCTCCTCCCGGTAATCCTGGATCCGCTCGTCTCCCAGGGAAACGATGCCGTAGACCGTCACGGCCGAATAGATGGCAATCGCCGCCAGGATGGGGGCGATGGTGAAAAACAGGACCTGCTGCTTGAGCGAGCGGCCGATGGCAACCTTCATTCCCACTGATTCCCTCCTGCTCTGTTTGTCGAAAGGGCCTCTCGCCCGCTCAGTTGATGACCGGATGAGCCGCCCGCCCGGCCGGCCGTGCCGGGTCCTCCCCCAGTCGGAACACCGCGACCAGGTCGTTGAGGGTATCCGAGAGCAGGCTCAGGTTCTTGCTGATGCCGCTGATCTGGCTGATGGCGTCCGAGGTCTGGCCGGCCCCTGTCGTGATTTCCCGAAGGGCGCTGACCACCTGGGCGCTCGCCGTTTTCTGCTGCTGGGTGGAGAGCGAGATCTGTTTGGCCGCTTCCTTGGTGGCCTGGGCGGCATCGACGATGTCCACCAGGCTGGCGGCGGTCTGGCTGGTGTGGTCGATCCCCTCCTGGATGCCCCGGGAGCCCTTTTCCGAGGCCATGACCAGCCGGTTGATCGCATCCTGGATCTCGTTGATCCGGGCTTCGATCTCCCCGGTCGATTCCATGACGCTGTCCGCGAGCCGCCGGATCTCCACCGCCACCACCCCGAACCGCTTGCCCGCTTCCCCGGCGCTCGAGGCCTCCAGGGCGGCGTTGAAGGCGATCAGCTTGGTCTGGTCGGCAATCGTGTTGATGATCTCCATCACCTTGGAGATCTCCCGCGACTTCCTCCCCAGCTCCACGATTTCGTTGATGCTGTTCTGGCTGTCGGCATGGATCTCGTGCATTTTCATCATCACGGTCTCGGCGGCCTCCGCCCCCTTCTTGGTGCTGTCCCACGCCTTGGTGGCCAGATCCACCACGCTTTTCGAGTGCTCGGCAATCTGCGTGGAGGAGGCGGACAGCTCCTCCATCGTGGCGGTGATCTCCGCCACCGCCGCGGACTGCTCCGAGGCGACGGTGGCCTGCTGGGCGGTGGCCGCGGAAATGGAGTGGGCCGAGGAATGAACGTCCGTGGTGGCGTCGGTGACATTCACCAGGATCGATTTGAGCTTCTCCATCATTTTTTGCATGGTGGACAGGAGCCGCCCGATCTCGTCCTCCCGCTCGATCTCGATGGTGGTGGTAAGATCACCCTCGCTCAGCTTGTTTGCCACCGCTATTGCCTTGGCCAGGGGCCGGGTGATGACGGTGCGCACAAAGATGGCGACCCCCGCCGCCAGGGCGGCCAGGGCCACGGTCATGGTGACCAGCATGATCGTCAGCCCCTTCCACACTCCCGCCCGCAAACCGTCCACGCTGTACCCAATCGAAAGCCGGCCCAGGGTCGTGCCCGCCTGGTCCTTGATCTCCTGCTCGAAGACCAGGAGCGACGAGGGATCGGCCGGCTCCTTGGAGGAAACCGTGAGCGGGTTCCCGTGCTCGTCGGAAAAGACGGCATACGCCACATCGGGGTTGGTCATCGCCTCCTTGACGAGCCCCTCCAGGGCCCCCAGGTCGTGGTGGGCGTAATGCAAGGCGCTGCTGGCGGCCATGTAGTTGGCCATGGCGGCGCCCCGGTTCTTCATCTGGGCGCGCATCAGGGCATAATTGATCCGGACGGTGACGATGGCCAGGAGCACGAACAGAGCCGCGATGAAAAGCACGCCGGGGATGGCGATCTTCTTCTCGATGGTGTCAAGCTTGAAAAGGTTCCGAATGGGCATGGCGATTGTCCTCACTGGCTGGTTCCGAGTCATTCGGCAGGGACGGCCTTGCCGCCCATGATCCTGGTCATGTGCATGCGCCCAGCGCCTGGTGGCAGGTGCCTCACACCCGCAGCAAATCCACCAGCAGCAGGACCCCGTCCGGCCCGGCCACCGCCCCCCAGAGCAGGGGCGGGCAGCCGCCCGCGATCACGGGCGGAAGCGGCTGAATGGCCTTCACGCTCACCACGGCCAAGTCGTCGGGGTGGTCGATGACGAGGAGGGAAGTCCCCTCCGTCCCCCGCACCAGCAAGACCTTGGGGGCCGCATACGCCACCGGCCCATGGCCGATGGGCAGCAGCTCCTCGAAGCGCCTGATCGGCAGCCCGCGCCCGGCCGCCGCCTCCACATCCATGACCGCCGCCACCTGGTCCGCGTCGATCCCGATCCGCACCCCCATGATGGTGAAGGTGAAGACCCTGATCTCACTCGGGCAGCCGCCCTCCCCGCGGTTCGAATTCATGCTGCCAGCCGGCTGAAAATCCTGCCGAGATCCAGGAGCGTGACCTGCCGGTCCGCGTAATGGAATTGGCCGGCCACGAGCTCCTTGACCCCCTTGGCAATGGTGTCGAGAGGCGGTTTGACCGCGCTGACCGGAATATCGAGAACCTCCTCGATGGAATCGACCAGGATGCCCGACCGGACGCCTTCCGCCTCCGCCAGCGCAATGCGGCCGGTCGCCGCCGGGGCCGGATCGGCCAGCCCGAGAAAGCGATTGATGTTGATGACCGACTCGATCTCGCCCCGGTTGTTGATCACCCCGGGAATATAATCCGCCGCGCCCGGGACCGGGTAAATGGTGACCAGGGGGAGGATCTCCTTGACCCGCTCGCCATAGAAGGCATACCAATCCCCGCGGAGGGAAAAGATCACCACCTTGACCTTCTCTTCCTCCACATCGACGACCTGCTCCTTTTCCTTGCGCTTGCTGATCTCTTCCAGGATCAGGTCGCTCTTCCTGCCGCCGCCGCTCTCGTTGCCCATGGCCCTTCCCATTCGCCCCTGGTGAGGTCAACCCCAATGAATCAGTGACGATCTCGCAAAAAGCCGAGATGGCTAAAAACGAGCTCGAGATACAAGGCGCGGCGATGTCGCGAAAGCGGAGACGTCCATAAGGCATTTCGCGACCCGCCGCAACGCCGCAGATCGGACTTTCTGGACGCCATCAAAACTGAATCCGGCACCGCTTGGCCCCCCCCTCCTGGCGGATCCAGAGCAGCACCTTCCGGAACCGGCCGCACCAGGCCCGGACATCTTTCTCGAACGTCGGGCAATCGGCCAGCACTTCGAGCACGTCGCCCGGCTGGAGCTTGACCGACATGGCCGTGATCTTCAAGGTGGGCTGCGGGCATTTCAGGCCCAGGGCGTCGAGGGTGTGGACCGCCATGATTGTTTCCTCCGTGAGAAGTTGTCATCAAATGCACTGCTGCCGGCAGGGCCGGAAATGCTCAATCCCTGCCGATCTCCTGCTCCGGCCGGACCGGCAGCGGGCCGGCCGCCCTGATCATTTTCACCAGGTCGCCGACGACCGCAGCGAGCTTGTCCCCTTCGGCGGCGGACACGTAGTCGAACCGGCAGCGCTCCTCCCCGATCCCGAGCTGCCCCAAGAGCCGAAGGAGCAGCCGGTGCCGCTGAAGGGCCCGGAGATTGCCCTCCTTGTAATGGCAGTCCCCCGGGTGGCAGGCGAGGATGACCACCCCATCCGCCCCCTGGGCGAAGGCCTGGAGCACGAAATGCGGATCGATCCGCCCCGTGCACATGACCCGCACGAAGTGGACATGCGGCGGATAGGGAACCTGGGCGGCGCCCGCCTTGTCCGCCCCGGCATACGAGCACCAGTTGCAGAGAAACCCGATGATCCTGGGCTCGAAAGCGGGCTCGGTCATGACAGCAGCGCCTCGATTTCCGCCGTGATAGCCGCGTCCGTAAAATGGTTGCCGGTGATCGCCCCGGCCGGGCAGGCGGCAACGCAAGTGCCGCAGCCCTGGCAGAGCACCTCGCTCACCGCCGCCACCCGCCGTTCCGGATCGAAGGTCATGGCCTTGAAGGGGCAGAGCCCCTGGCAGACCCCGCACCCCGAGCAGCGGTCAGCCGCCACCACGGCGGTGATCGGCGGGAGCTCCAGCCGCCGGCCGGGCACCAGGCGGGAGAGGATGGCGCCGGCAGCCGCCAGCCCCTGGCCCATGGCTTGGCGGATGTCCATGGGCCCCTGGCAGGAGCCCGCCAGGTAGATCCCCTTCACCTTGCTCTGGACGGGATCGACCCGCCCGTGCATCTCCTCGAAGAACCCCCACCGGTCGAGGGGGGTTTCGAGAAGCGAGGCCAGCTCCCCGCTCCCTTCGGCCGGCACCACGGCCGGGCAGAGGACCACCAGGTCGGCCGCGATGGTCTCGGTCCCGCCCTGGTGCCGGATCTCGATCACCATCCTGCCGTCTTCGAGGCGGATTCCCAGTGCCCCTATTTCCGGATAGCGGCAGAAAACGGTATCTTCATCCTGCCGGGCTTGGTGGTAAAGAAAGGAATCCTCCTTGCCGGCCACCACGATTTCCCTGAAGAGGTGGACGATCCGGGTGCCGGGCACCTTCTTGCGGATGAGCTGGTTGAACTTGAACGCCACCTGGCAGCAGATGCCCGAGCAGTATTCCCGGTGGGCGGGGTCGAGGCTGCCCACGCAGTGGACGATGGCCACCGTCCCCGGCCCCTCCCCAGCCCCGATGGCCAGCTCCCCCCCGGTGGGGCCGTTGGCGGCGAGGAGCCGCTCGAATTCCGCGGCGGTGTGGACCCCCGGCAGGATGCCGTGGCCCAGGCCGGGAATGGCCCGGCTGTCGTAAAGCCCCGCGCCGGTGGCCACCACCACCGCGCCCGCCTGGAGCTCCAACAGCTCTTCGCCTTCGTCAAGCCGGATTGTCCCCTCCAAGGGACAGGCCTCCCGGCAGGCCCGACATTCCTCACCGCTGAGGTGCAGGCACAGCCCCGGCTCAATGAACGGCACGTTGGGCAGGGCGCCGTCGAACGGCACGGAGATGGCCTTCCGTTCGCTCAACCCGTAGTTAAAGGGGTTCGCTGCCGAGGCCGGGCAGGCTTCCGCGCACTGGAGGCAGCCGATGCAGGCGGTCCCGTCCACATAGCGGGGCCGGCGCCGGATGGTGGCGGTGAAATTGCCGTAGAAGCCCTTCAGCCCGGTGACCTCCGCCAGAGTGAGCAGCTCGATATTCGCGGCGGCCTCCCCGTGGAGCACCTCGTCCAGGACCGGCTCCAGCATGCAAGGTCCGCATTCCAGGGTGGGAAACAGCTCCTCGTACCGCACCGGCAGGCCGCCGATGATGGGGCTCTTTTCCACGACGATCGCCTTTCTTCCCGCCTGGGCGATGGTGAGCGCCGCCTTCAGCCCGGCCGGTCCGCCGCCGATGACCAGGACCTCGGGACAGACGGCGATCTCCTTCTTGAGCAGGGGCTGGTGGAGGGAAACCCTCCTGACCGCGGCCCGGAGGTACCGGACCGCCTTGGCGGTGGCCTCGCCCTCCCCATCGGTCACCCAGGCGATCTGCTCCCGGACGTTGGCCATCTGGAGGAGGAAGGGGTTGAGCCCGGCCCCGGTGAGGACCCGCCGGAAGGTGCTTTCGTGCTCCCGCGGCGAGCAGGCGCCGATCACCACCCGCTCCACCCCGTGCTCCCGGAGATCCTGGGCGAGGAACCCCTTCCCCTCCTCGGAGCAGAGAAAGTCGAAAGCCGCCACATGCAGGTCGGCGGCCACGGCCGCGAGCCCCGCGCGCACCGCTTCCTCCCGGATCTTCTCCGAAATGATGCCTCCGCACCGGCAGAAGTAGACCCCGATCCTCATTGCCGTTCCCTTGCCCCGGCCATCGATGACCGCCCCATTGGCTCGGCCGCCAGGGCGGCCATCACCAGCTCGACCACTTCCGGCAGGGCCGCCGCCACCGGAGGCGTGAGCTCCTCCCCGAAGGTTTCCACGTCCGCCGCCTCCACCCCCCAGATCCGGATCTCCGCCGGCAGCGGGCACCCGAGCAGGTCGCCCATGGCGAGCGCGGGCAGGAGCGCCGTATCGTGGGAGCAGGCCATGTTCCGGGTGCGGCCGCACTCCGCGAGCGTGAGGGCCCGGACCGTTCCCGGCGGGCAGTCCCCGGCGACGGTGGCATCGATGAGAAACGCCCGCTGGTAGCCGGCCATGCCGTCCAACAGCCGAAGGCCGCCGGCATGCAGCTCCAGGACGTCCACCTCCTCCCGCTCCTGCAGGCGGGCGGTGAGCAACCGGGCGGCCTTGACCCCCACGCCATCGTCGGTGAGGATCGGATTGCCCAGGCCAATCACCACGGTCTTCATGCCGTAAGCTCCCGGGGATGGCATCTTCACTTCCCTTCTAAGGGGCCTTGCGCTCATCCCGTGCCGTCCCGCCGGAGGGTCCTGACGACCTCCCCCTGCCGGTCCCGGATCCGCACCTCCAGGGGCATGGCCCCGGGGAGGGAATGGGTGGCGCAGGAGAGGCAGGGATCGTAAAGCCGGAAGGCCATCTCGATCCGGTTCAGCATTCCCTCTTCCACGACCGTGCCGCCGGTGATGAATTTTTCCGCAGCGCGTTTGATGGACATGGCAATCGCGGCATGGTTATTGGTGGTGCCTACGATCAGGTTCACCCGGGTGAGGATGCCCCGGTCGTCCGTTTCGTAATGGTGGGTGAGTGTCCCCCGGGGGGCCTCCACCGAGCCGATGCCCACCCCCCGGATGGTTTCCGGCATCCTCCGGACCTCGGGAGAGGTGATCTCCGGGTCGGTCGCCAGCGCGAGCATCCGCTCGGCAGCATAAAGCAGCTCGATGAGCCGGGCCCAGTGGGTTGCCAGCCGGTGGTGCACGGGCTCACGGCCGGCGCCTGTGGTCCGGCAGCCGAAGGTTTCGTACAGGCGCTCGAAATGCTCCTGCGCCCGGGGGGTGGCCATGGCCGCGGCCACGTTCAGCCGGGAGAGCGGCGAGGCAACGTAAACGCCGCTCCCGCTGCCGTCCACCAGGCCTTTCCAGCCGATCTTCCGGAGATAGGGAAATTTCAGGTAGGTCCACGGCTCCACGTGCTCGGCCAGGTGGTCGGCGTACTCGCGGGGATGATATTTGAGGGTCTCCCCGCCCTCCGGGGCCACCACCCGGATCATCCCGTCGTAGAGATTGAGCCGGTTTTCCCCATCCACCGTACCCATGGAGTAGGTCCGGTGGAGATAGATGTCCGAGGTGACCAGCGCCAGGTGGGCGGGGTTCTTGAGGACCAAGTCGTCGAAGGCCGCGAGCGAGAACAGGGCGAAGTCGACATTCTGCCGCGCGATCGCCTCGATTTCCCGCCTCTCCTCCTCCGAGACCGGTTTGCTCCAGCCGCCGGGCAGGCCGGCCGAGGGGTGGACGGCCCGGCCGCCGAGCATCTGGATGACCCGGTGATTCCGCGACCGGCAGGCGATCACCTTCTTCCCGGCCTCCGCCCCCAGCTTGCGGATGACCCCCAGGATGTTCCGCTCGGAAGGCGGGGCATCCGGGCCCAGGATAAAATCGGGCCCGCCCAGGGCATAGAAGTGGGTGGTGTGGTCAGTGACGAAGAAGGCCATGTAGAGAAGCTCGCGGATCTTCTTCGCCGCGGGCGGCGGCTCCACCCCGAAGAGCTCGTCCAAGGCCTTGACCGAGGCCAGGTGGTGCGCCTCCGGGCAGACCCCGCAGATGCGGCTGGTGATGACCGGCATCTCTTCGGCATGACGGCCCACGCAGAACCGCTCGAAACCGCGTAGCTCCGGCACCTGAAAGTAGGCGTTGGCGACCTCCCCGTGCTCGCCGAGGAAGATCTCGATCCTGCCGTGGCCCTCGAGGCGGGTGATCGGGTCGATGGTGAGCCGCGTCATGGGAGCCTCCCCTTGAGAAGCGAGCCGGCGAGGCTGTATTTGTAGAAGGTGCCGGCGGCATCCGGAAGGGAGCCCAGGACCTCGTCGATCCGGGCGGCGATCTCCTCGGGCGACAATCCGGTGATAGGGCCTATGTCGAGGATCGATCCCAGGGCGGCGACCATGGCCGCTCCCTGGTCGGCCACCCCTTCGGGGGGACCGTAGCAGCCGGTGCAGGGCATGCTCACCTGGGGGCAGAGGGCGCCGCAGCCGTCCCGGGTGGCCGGCCCCATGCAGACCAGCCCCTGATCGAGAAGGCACTGCTCCGGATCGGGGACGATTTCCCAGGTCCGGTGGAAGCGGCTGATCTTCTTCTCCCTCTTCCGGCGCCCGCATTCCGCGCACACCGCCGAGCGACCCGCTCCGAGGGCGCTCCCCAGCGGGGGGAGCGGCTTCCCTTGGATGACCGGATCGAGGGCCTTCCAGACCTGCTCCGGCTCGGGGGGGCACCCGGGGATGAAATAGTCGACGGCCACCTCTTCGGCCAGGGGCGCCACCCGGCCGAGGAAGGGAGGAAGCTGCAGCGTCCCTTCGGGGACGGTCGTTTCCGGGAGAGGAAGGGTGCGGGCCGGATTGGGGGTGGTCGGACCTTCCAGGTAGATGGCCGGAAGCGGGCCGGCGGGATCGAGATTGGCCAGGGCGGGGATGCCCCCCTGGTGAGCGCAGGCCCCGAAACCGATAAGGAGCTGCGATTTCCGGCGGAGCAGGCGGGCCATCTCTCGGTTCTCTCCGGTCCGGAGCGCCCCATTGACCAAGGTCAGGGCGATGCTCCGGTCGGGGAGCGCCTCGATGTCTTTCTTTTTGGTATCGAGGAGACACGGGCAGAAGACGAGATCGAAGGCCGCATCGAGATCCAGGAGCCGCTCGTGGAGATTGAGGATGGCGATCTCGCAGCCCCCGCATGAGGCGGCCCAGTAGATGCTCAGTTGCGGCTTGTTCGCCATGGAATCCGCCCGCCCTCCTCGGGTCGAATCAGGAAAGCATCCTCCCCCGGCCTTCGAGTGGAGCCTCGGTCTTCGGCAGCCACGGCGCGGGGTCATCCGAAAGGATTCGAAAACGAGTTGATCTCATCCGGGGATACTCCTGTACGCTTGCCTTTTTGGCTCCTCACTAAAACATTTTTCTTGTGAATTCGAAATGATTTTCCGTGTTCCCGGTCATTTCCGCGTTGGTCAGATCTTCACGGCCCACCATCGAATGATCGGGAAATCCATCCCGAAGCTTCAATGAAATGATCTTCTCCTGAGATTGTTTTGCTCCCGAGCGAATTGGCAACAGGAACCACGGAGGCAGGCGCCAACAAAAAAGGCGATCCGAAGATCGCCTTTCCGTGGGAGCTCCTGCCCTTATTCCTACTGCCGGCCCGCCCGCAGATCCTCGCCTTCCAGATAGCGGCGGATGGACTCGGCAGCCGTCTTGCCCTGGAAAACCGCCTTGGCCGCGGTCTGAGGCCCGAGCACCGCATCGCCGCCGGCAAAGATCCAGGGCTCCGAGGTCTGGAGGGTCACCTTATCCACTTCGAAGGTGCCCCACCGGGTGGTGGCGAGCGGCTTGCCGCCGGTGGCGGTGAGGTCCACGTCCTGACTGATGGCTGGAATGATCGCCTCCGCCTTGATGATGAAGTTGGAGCCGGCCACGGGCTCGGGACGGCAACGGCCGGAGGCGTCGCAGGCGCCGAGCTGCATCCGGATGCACTCCACCCCCGTCAGCTTCCCGTTCTCCCCGTGGATCTTCACCGGGGCGGCCAGGAATTCGATCTTCACCCCTTCCTCTTCCAGGTGGTGGATCTCGGCTTTGCTGGCGGGCATCTCCTGCTTGCTCCGCCGGTAGAGGATGAACACCTTGTCGGAGCCGGTGCGGAGCGCAGTGCGGGCGACGTCGATAGCCACGTTGCCGCCGCCGACCACCACCACCTCCCGGCCGAGGTTGATCTTCTCGCCCATGTTCACCCGCCGCAGGTAATCGACCCCATGGAGCACGCCGGCCAGCTCCTCCCCTTCCACCCCGAGCTTCCGGCTGTTGTGGGCCCCGACCCCAAGGAAGACCGCCCCGAACCCTTCCGCCTTGAGCTGCTCGAGACTCTTGTCTTTGCCGATGATCTGCTCAGTGGCGATCTCCACGCCGCAGTTGCGCAGGGCGTCGAACTCGGCCGCGATGATGTCCCGGGGCAGCCGGTAGGCGGGAATGCCCACCGTGAGCATGCCCCCCAGCACCGGCAAGCTCTCGAAGATCGTGCAGGAGTACCCCGCATGGGCCAGGTGGTAGGCCACGGTCATCCCGGCCGGACCGGAGCCGACGATGGCCACCTTCCGGTTTTTTGGGGTGGCGCACGCCTTGGTCATGTCCTTTTTGTTGGCCACCATCCAGTCGACCAGAAAACGCTCCAGCATGCCGATTGCCACCGGCTCACCGTTCTTGCCGCGGATGCAAGATCCCTCGCACTGAAATTCATGGGGGCAGACCCGGGAGCAGACCGCCGGGAAGGAATTGGTCTGGCGGTCCACCCAGTAAGCCTCCTCGAATTTGCCTTCCCGCAGCAGGCCGACGAACCCGGGAATGTCGTTGTGGATGGGGCAGCCTTCCCGGCATTTCGGCTTCTTGCACTGGAGGCAGCGCTGCGCCTCGCTGATGGCGGTGTCAGGGTCGAACCCCTTCACCACTTCCTCGAAATTGGTGATCCGTGCGGCAGGCGACAGCTCCCGCGCCCGGTGCCTTCCGATGGCCATCCGCTCCTTGGCATCCATGGCGTTTTCCCTCGCGATCAAAGGGCCGAGAAGCCCTGTTTTCATGAAAAGAAAAAAAGAGGCGCTATGTTAATCTGTTTTTTGAACCAATTCATCCCAAAACTGCCGGTCTCGCAAGGCCCCCCCGATTATCGTGCTATTCTGGTTGTTTCTCCCCGTTTTCCCCGATCGATTGGAGGGGATTGGTCGATCTTCGAAACTCGGTCGATGTGCCGGACGGCAAAGTCGCGGAACCGTCCGGGACAGGCCATCTATCCGCTTGACAAAGCAGGGAAGTTGTCTCAATGTACGGGGCAAAATGGTTTTGGTCTGCCCAGCTCATTACGCACAGGGATCTCCATGAAAGCCGAATATATCAATCCCTTTCTCTCCGCGACCAAAAACGTCCTGGAAACGATGGCCCAGACGCCGGTTACCGCGCTGAAGCCGCGTCTGAAGGACAATACTACCACCTACGGCGAGGTGACCGGTATCATCGGGATGGTTTCCCAGCAGGTGTCCGGTTCGATGATCGTCAGCTTCTCCAAGGAATGCATCCTGAAGATCGTGGCCAACATGCTCATGGAGCCTCCCAAGGACAAGATCGATGAGGAGATCGTCGATGCGGTGGGCGAGCTGACCAACATGATTTGCGGCGGCGCCAAGGCGCAGCTTGCCAAGATGAACCTCAAGTTCGACCTGGCCACTCCCACCATGGTGGTGGGCAAGGGAGTTGAAATCACCTACTATTCCGATGCCCCCACCCTGGTGATCCCCTTCAAGACCGAAGGCGGCGATTTCGTCATCGAGGCCAATCTGGCCAACCGGAAATAATCTCGGCCGCAGTTTCTTGGCTGCCTGTTTCGGGCAGCAAATAAAAAAGGCGACACAGAACGTGTCGCCTTTTTATTTGCGTCTGAAGCTTACGACGGGACGTTACTGACCCTTGGCTACCTTCAGCCGGGCCAGAGCCCGCTGCAGGGCAGCTTCGGCCCGTGTCCGGTTGATGTTCTCGGCCTGGCTCTGGGCCTGAGCGAGCCGTTTTTCGGCACGCTCCTTGGCCTTGAGCGCCCGGTCGACGTCGATGTCTCCGCCGCGCTCGGCGCTTTCGACGAGAAAGGTCAGCTTGTTGTTGGAGACCTCGCAGAAGCCGCCGCTCACCATCAGCAGCTCCTGCCGATCGCCCTTGCGATAGGAAAGGGTGCCGATCTTGATGGTGGAGAGCATCGGCGCGTGATTAGCGAGAACTCCGAATTCGCCGCCGAATCCTGGGGCGGTGACGATATCGACCTCGTCGCTCAGCACGGCCCCCTTGGGGGTGACAATTTCCAATTTTAACTTTTCAGCCATTGGTCTTCCTCAGGTCGGAACCGCTTATGCAGCCGCCTTCTCCTTGTTGGCTTTCGCCACGGCCTCTTCAATGGAGCCGACCATGTAGAAGGCCGCCTCGGGCAGGTCGTCGTGCTTGCCGTCCAGGATCTCCTTGAAGCCGCGAACCGTATCAGCCACCTTGACGAACTTCCCTTCCATGCCGGTGAACACGGCGGCAACGGTGAAGGGCTGGGACAGGAACCGCTGGATCTTCCGGGCCCGGGCCACGGTGATCTGGTCTTCCTCGGAGAGCTCGTCCATGCCGAGGATGGCGATGATATCCTGGAGATCTTTGTACTTCTGGAGAGTCATCTGGACGCCGCGGGCCACCAGGTAGTGCTCCTCCCCAAGGACGTTGGGGTCGAGAATGCGGGAGGTGGAGTCGAGGGGGTCCACTGCGGGGTAGATGCCCAGCTCGGCGATCTGCCGGGAGAGCACGACGGTGCCGTCGAGGTGGGCGAACGTGGTCGCCGGCGCCGGGTCGGTAAGGTCGTCGGCGGGCACGTACACGCACTGGACCGCGGTGATCGAGCCCTTGGAGGTGGAGGTGATCCGCTCCTGAAGCTCGCCGAGGTCGGTGCCCAGGGTAGGCTGGTAACCGACCGCAGACGGGATGCGGCCGAGAAGGGCCGACACCTCGGAGCCCGCCTGGGTAAACCGGAAGATGTTGTCAACGAAGAAGAGCACGTCCTGGCCTTCCTCATCCCGGAAGTACTCCGCGGCGCTCAGACCGGTGAGGGCCACCCGGGCGCGGGCGCCCGGCGGCTCGGTCATCTGGCCGTACACCAGCGCGGCCTTGGGGAGAACGCCGGATTCCTTCATTTCATGGTAGAGGTCGTTGCCCTCGCGGGTCCGCTCGCCGACGCCGCAGAACACGGAGATGCCGCCGTGGTGCATGGCGATGTTGTTGACCATCTCCATCATGATAACCGTCTTGCCGCAGCCCGCGCCGCCGAAGAGGCCCATTTTGCCGCCCCGGGGGAACGGAACCAGCAGATCGATAACCTTGATGCCGGTCTCGAGCACGTTGACCTCGGTGTCCTGCTCCGTGAAGGAAGGGGCAGGCTTGTGGATGGGCCGCATCTTATCGGCGCTGATCGGCCCCAAGCCGTCCACCGGCCGGCCGACCACGTTCATGATCCGGCCGAGGGAGGACGCGCCGACCGGGATCTGAATCGGGGCGCCGGTATCCTTGGCCTTCATGCCCCGAGTCAAGCCGTCGGTGCCGTCCATGGCGATGCAGCGGACGACGTTGTCGCCCAGGTGCTGCGCCACCTCGATGACCAGATTGTCCTCCATGTTGCTGAGGGTGGGATTGGTCACCAGCAGGGCGTTCATGATGCCCGGCAGCTGGCCAGCCGCGAATTCAACGTCAACGACCGGTCCGATGACCTGGACGATTTTGCCGACATTACCTGCAGTATTTGTGCTCATTGGGTCGATGCCTCCTCCACGCTACCTTCACTCAGGAAGGATTCGCCTGCGCCGCAGGCCATATGAACTGGAAAATTTCTCTCTATCCCCGCAACGCCTCGGCGCCGCCGACGATGTCCATCAAGTCGTTGGTGATGCCGGCCTGGCGGGCCTTGTTGTACAACAGGGTGAGATTGTGAATAATGTCTTTACAGGCCTTGGTGGCGTTGTCCATGGCGGTCATCCGCGCCGCATGCTCGCTCGCCCCCACTTCCAGCATGGCATGATACACCATGACATTGAGGTAGAGGGGGAGGAGAACCTCCATGATGTCCGCCGGGGTGGGCTCATAGATGTAGTCGGCGCCCCCGGCGTGGGCCCCCGCGCTCTGCTCGGCCGGCTGGACCGGCAGCAGCACCTCTTCGGCCGGGACCTGGGAGGCCACGCTCTTGAACTTGCCGTAGACCAGCCGGACCTCGTCGGCGCCGCCGGCAAGGAAGTTGGCGGCCACTTCCTGGGCAATGGCTCGAGCATTGAACATCTGGAAGTTGCCCATGATGTCGGTATAGCCCTTCCTCACCTTGCCGGTCTTGCGCAGGATCGAGTTGCCTTTCTTGCCGACGCAGACCAGGCTCACCTTCTTGCCGGCCGCTTCGTACTGCCTGGTCAGCCGTTCGGTGAGCTTGATAATGTTCGCATTGAAGCTGCCGCACAGGCCGCGATCAGATGTGACGACCACCAGCTCCACGGTCTTGACCTCCCGCGCCTCCATGAGCGGGAACTGCCCCGCTTCCATGTTGCCGGAGAGGTTGCCCATGGCGGCGTTGAACTTCTCGGTGTAGGGCCGGAAGTTCTCCATCTTGGTCTGCGCTCCGCGCAGCTTTGCGGCCGCCACCATGTTCATGGCCTTGGTGATCTGTGCCGTCTTCTTGACGGCACCGATCTTCACTTTGACTTCTTTCAGACTCGCCATCGCCTTAGCTCCCTGTCTTTAGCTCAGTCCCTTCGAAGACTTGAAGGATTCGCCAAAGGCGGTGAGGGTCTTGCGCAGCTTCTCTTCGAGCGCGCTGTCGATCACCTGCTTCTCGGCCAGATCCTTGTAAATGCTGGGCTCGCGCTGCTCGATGTAGGGGTAGAGCTGCTGCTCGTATTCGGCCAGGGTGTTGACGGGCAAGGTATCGAGGAAGCCCCTGGTGCCGGCGAACAGAATGCACACCTGCTTCTCCATCGGCAGCGGCTGGTACTGGGGCTGCTTGAGGATCTCCACCAGCCGCTCGCCGCGGGTCAGCTGCGCCTGGGTGGCCTTGTCCAGATCGGAGCCGAACTGAGCGAAGGCGGCCAGCTCGCGGTACTGGGCCAGATCGAGGCGGAGGGTGCCGGCCACCTGCTTCATGGCCTTCACCTGGGCGGCGCCACCGACGCGGGAGACCGAGAGACCGACGTTGATGGCCGGCCGGATGCCGGCGAAGAACAGGTTGGGCTCCAGGTACACCTGACCGTCGGTGATGGAGATCACGTTGGTCGGGATGTAGGCCGACACGTCACCCGCCTGGGTCTCGATGATCGGCAGGGCGGTAAGGGACCCGGCACCCAGCGCATCGCTGAGTTTCGCGGAGCGCTCGAGCAGGCGGGAGTGGTTGTAGAAAATGTCGCCGGGGAAGGCCTCACGGCCCGGCGGGCGGCGGAGAAGCAGGGAGAGCTGCCGGTAGGCGACCGCCTGCTTGGACAGGTCGTCGTAAATGATCAGGGCGTGCTGTCCGTTGTCCCGGAAGTACTCGCCCATGGCGCAGCCGGCGAAGGCCGCGATGTACTGGAGAGGCGCCGGATCGGAGGCAGTAGCCGAAACGACGGTGGTGTACTTCATGGCGTCGTGCTTGCGCAGGGCTTCCACCACGAGGGCAACCGTCGATTTCTTCTGGCCGATGGCCACGTAGATGCAGTGCACGCCGGTACTCTTCTGGGCGATGATGGCATCGACGCAGACCGCGGTCTTGCCGATCTGGCGGTCGCCGATGACCAGCTCGCGCTGGCCCTTGCCGACCGGGGTCATGGCATCGACCGCCTTGCTGCCGGTGTAGCAGGGCTCATGCACGCCCTTCCGGGCGATAACGCCGGGGGCCACCATCTCGATGTTCCGGTTCTGCTTGGCGTTGATCTCGCCCTGGCCGTCAATGGGCCGGCCGACGGCGTCCACCACCCGGCCTTCCATCTCGGGACCAACCGGAACGGACGCGATGCGGCCGGTCCGCTTGACGGTGTCCCCTTCTTTGATGTGGGCGACCTCGCCGAGGACCGCGCAACCAACGTTGTCTTCTTCGAGGTTCAGAGCCAGGCCGAGGATGCCGCCGGGAAACTCGAGGAGCTCCATGGCCATGCAGTTCTCGACCCCGTGGATGCGGGCGATACCGTCGCCGACCGAGATGACCGTGCCGGTCTCGCTCAGGTCGACTTTGGTTTCGTAGTCCTTGATCTGCCCCTTGATGATTTGACTGATCTCTTCGGCTTTTATCTGCATGGCCTACTCACTCCCTTTTATGGATTCTTTTAAACCCGCAATTTGCGATTTGATACTCCCATCGAGAACCAGATCTCCCACCTTGGCGATGAGGCCGCCGATGATCGACGGATCGACCCGGGTTGCAAGAATGATTTTTTTGCCGGTGATCTTCTCGAGCTTCTCCTGGATCTTCGTTTTGAGGGCGTCGTCGATCTCGACCGCGGTCACCACCGAGCCCCGGCTGGTGTTGCTGTCGGCATCGACCATGGCCTGGAAGACCTCGGCAATATCGGGAAGGGCCTCGGCCCGCCGCTTCTGGACCACCAGGCGAAGAAAGTTGACCATCACCGGCGGAGCGGCAATAGCCTTCCCCAGCTGCTCGGCCACTTTCTCGCGGACATCGAGAGGATAGTGGGGATTGCTCAAGGCATCCATCACCTCCGGCTGGCCGGCAATCAGCCCGGACAGGGCGGCGAGCGCCTGGCCATAGGCTTCAAGCCCGTTCTCCTCCCGGCCCACCGCGAAGAGCGCCTTCGCGTATCGTTTAGCAACAATGGTGTTTTTCACTTCAACCCTCCACCTTGCTGAGGTAGTCCTCGATCAGCTTGGCCTGGTCGGCACCCTGCAGATTCTTTTTGATGATCTCTTCGGCCATGATCGCCGCCTGCTCGGCAACCTCCTCGCGCAGCTTGCTCCTGGCCTCGGCGATCTCATGCTGCACGGCCATTTCCGCCTGCCGCTTGATGTCATCGGCCGCCCGGTTGGCCTCGGCGATAATCCGCTCCTGCTCCTGCTTGCCCTGGGTCACGGCGGCGGCGATGATCTGCTGCACCTCCTGCTCCAAGCCGGCCAGCTTGCCTTCGTGCTGCTTGTACAGCTGCTCGGCCTCGCTCCGGCGCGCCTCCAGATCATCGAACTGGTCCTTGATGGCCTGCCGGCGGCCACCCAGGGCATTGGCGATGGGCTTGGTGAGGAACTTCACCAGGATCACCACCAAGGCGGCGAAGTTGAGGGTCCGCCAGAGGAGGTCCTTCAGCTTCTCAGGAGTGACGCTCGCCTGGGCTGCTTCATGAGCAGCCTCGGAGGCGTACAGCAGGCCGGCCGTCAACAGGACTCCCATTAGGGCCAGTGCGATAATTCCGATTTTCGACCACCGCGACTTGTTTCGCATTTTACAAGGACCTCCCCATCACCTTGCTGGCCATCTCGCGGGCAAAGCCCTCGATCTGCCCCTGCAGCTCCTGCCGGACGCTTGCGAACTGCGCCTGGATCTGACCGAACTGCTCGGATTTTTTCGCATCGTAATCCTTGCGCACCGAGGCGACCTGGTCGGCGCCCGAAGCCTGGGCATCGCCGCGGAGCGTTTCCATTTCCGCCTTGGCCTTGCTCCGCGCCTCCCGAACCTTCTGGTCGAACTCGTCGAGACGGAGCTTGGCATTCTTGTTGTAAGTTTCAATATCCTTCTGGAGGTCGGCGATCTTCCTGCCGCGCTGCTCGAGGATGGTCCGGACCGGCCGGTACAGAATGGCGTTCATGATAACGATGAGAACCAGGATGTTAACGATCTGGATCAGCATCGTAACGTCGATCGTGATCATGGTCGTGCTCCCCTCTTTTTCCCGTTAGACGGCGAATTGACGGCTGAAACTGAATGGCCGTTCATAAACAATGAAGGGCTTTCTAATCCATTCCGGAAGGCCTGTCAACACTTTTATCCCCTTGTTTTACGGCAGCCATCCGTCTCGATATTCTTAGCAAAACAGTGGAGGCAAGCGCAAATAAAATATTGAGGGGGATGCTTTTTTACTGAATCGTCGATTTTCTCTCAAAGACTTCCAACCCGGTGGGGCAGGAAGAAAAAACAGCTT
>JAJYKH010000315.1 GCA_021788685.1 Deltaproteobacteria bacterium
AAAATTTCTTTGAATCCGGAGAGATGTCTTATTCTAAACCGGCAAGGTCTTCAATGTAAAGGAGATTTTTGCGGCCCTTGCGAATAGTGGCCCGCCGGTCAGGCTCCTGGCCCTTTCCGGCCCGGCTGTGTCCAGATCAAAGCCAATTCACCGCGCTGCAGGAAACGGTAGCGCCCCGGCGGCAGGCTGCCCAATCCGAGGCCACCGTAAGCGATTCGCTTCAATTGTAGGACAGGATGGCCAATAGCGGCAAACATTTTCCGGACCTGCCGCTTGCGCCCTTCGTGGATGATCACCTCGATGAGGCTGCTTTCCTGATCGCCTTCCAGGAGCCTGACCGAGGCAGGCCAGGTGCGCCGGCCCTCGATGACGATCCCCGCTGCGAGCCGGCGCAGCTGCTCGCTGTCGGGCTGCCCGGTAACCCGGGCCAGGTAGGTTTTCTTGATTTCGAACCGGGGATGAAGGACCCGGTTGGCGAGCTCGCCGTCATTGGTGAGGAGCAGTGCCCCTTCCGAATCGAGGTCCAGGCGGCCCACCGGGAAGACCCGCTCCCTCACCCCCTTGAGCAGGGAGGTGACCACCGGCCGGCCTTGAGGGTCGTGGACCGTGGAGACGTATCCCCGCGGTTTGTGAAGAAGGATGTAGACGGGACGCTCCCGGGCGGTGACCGGCTTGCCGTCGAGCTCCACCATCTGCCGGCCGGGATCGACCTGCACCCCCATTTCGGTGACGACGCGGCCATCCACCTTCACCCGCCCCTGGCGGATGAGATCTTCGGCCCGCCGCCGGGAGGCAATGCCAGCCCGGGCCAGGATTTTCTGCAGCCGTTCCATCGGCTAAGCTTTCGGGAGGGAAATCAGGCGGAATAATCGCCGCGGCGGTACTTCGCGGATTCCAGATAGGCGACGGTGGCCACCCGTTCGAGAACGCTGGCCAGGGGATCGGCGGCGGGAAGCTGGTTTTTGACGGCGAGAAGGGACACCGTATTTTCTTCCAGGGCTGAAACGAACGGCTCCAAGGCCTCGGCGCTGAACCGGCGGTCTTCCAGGGCGCCGGCAAAGGCATCCAGCGTCCCGATGGTTTCCTCGGTAGCGGCAAGTCCTTCCAGACGAACCGCGGGCGCCGCCTGGGGGGCGGCAACCACGCCGGCCGCCTCTTGGACCGGCTGCCCGGCCAAGGCCTTCTGCAGCTCACCCGCGAGCAGCCGCTGAAAATCGATCCCGGCCGCGGCGGTGCCGACGCCTTGCTTGGTGGCGGTGATCTGTTGGCTCTGGAGAGCCTCGTTGATTTTCATGCCGAACTCCTTACTCGAATCTACCATAGCTATCGGCCGGATGGGCGTCAAGCATTAATCAAATTCCTGAATCCGTGAGCATTCGTCCGTGCGCCAGATCCGCCGTCCCGGACCGGGGCGAATCGATGGCGGGGGATCGTTGGCTGAGTGGCCCGTTGGAAGGCCGACGGCCGTTTCCGTGCTACCGCCAGCGGGACGGCAGGAGGTCCTTGATCTTCTCGTCCACCTTTCGCCTGGTCTCCGGGTCCACCTCGAGCACGTGCGGGTACCAGGGCTTCATCCGGCAATCGAAGACCACCGGCGGCTCGAGCCCGGTGTGGAATCGGCGCACCAGGGGGGAGGCGGCGCCGTGAATGTCGGCCGCCGGCTCGAAGCGGGTGAAGAAGGTCCACAGGAATTCCTGCAGGCCCGATGTGGCCGCCCGGGCATCGTCCACCAGCACCACTACCGGCCACTCGGCCAGGGAGGGGCTGGCGGCAAGCCGAATGGGCAGATCGGGCTCTTCCCCGTACCCGCCTCCCTGCACCACCAGGGTCCCCGGTAAATAAACCCGGGGCTCGGAGCACCCGGCGGGCAGCTCCCCCCGGAACGTTTCGGGAAGCACCCGCCGAGGCTTCCTGCCCAGACCGAGGAGCATGGCTTTCGAGCCCTTGTTCACCTCCGGCCCGGTGTAGTCCAGGGTGTCCTGGGAGACGTTCGCGAAGACGAAGAGATCGGTTCGCCAATCGACCCGTTCGAGGACGTGGACCCACAACCGGCGGAAATTCCCCACATCGAGATCGCCGTCGGTGAGGATGAGGAACTTGGTCAGCGACAGCTGCCCTTCCCCCAGGATGCGCAGCCCGGCGGCAAAAGCCTCCCGCGGGTAGCGGTTGCACACCCGGGCGGCCGCCAGGCTGTGGAACCCTGTGTCGCCGAAGGTCTTGAGCTGCCGCACCCCCGCCATCACCAGGGGGAACAGGGGCGAAAGCAGGTCCTGGAGGAAGTCGCCGATGTAGAAATCCTCCTGACGGGGGCGGCCGACCACCGTGGCCGGGTAGATGGCGTCCCGGCGGTGATGGATATGGCTCACCTGGAGAACCGGATACTCGTGGGTCAGTGAGTTGTAGCCATAATGGTCGCCGAAGGGGCCCTCCGGCCGCCGGACGTGGGGGGGAACCACCCCCTTGACGGCGAACTCGGCGTGAGCCACCAGCAAATGGCCGCCCAAGGGGTCCCTGGCCAGCTCCAGCTTCTCCCCGAGGAGCAGCGAGGCGAGCATCAGCTCCGGGATGTTTTCGGGCAGGGGGGCAATGGCCGCGAGCATCAGGGCGGGCGGCCCCCCGATGAACAGGGTGAGGGGGAGGGCCTCGTTTCGCTCCTCGGCGGCGTGATAATGGTAGCCGCCGCCTTTGTGAATCTGCCAGTGGATGCCGGTGGTGGCGTCATCATACCGTTGGATGCGGTACATGCCGAGGTTGTGCCCCCGCCCGCCGGGATGCTCGGTATAGACCAAGGGCAGGGTGACGAAGGGGCCGCCGTCGGTCTTCCAGGAGGTGAGCAGGGGCAGCTCCGAGAGGCGGGGGGGCCGCATGCATTCTTCGAGGATGGGGGCGTGCTTCACGATCCGGGTGCCCACCTTGAGTCCCTGCCGGAACAGATGGCGCCGGCGCCAGAGATTGGCGAGCGTGGGCGGCGGCAGGGCCTCCACCGTCCGCACCAGCTCGGCGACGAAATTCTGAGGGCGGCGGCCGAAGGCCAGCTCCAGCCGGCGGGCGGTGCCGAACAGGTTGGTGACCACCGGAAAGCGGCTGCCTTTGACGGTGGTGAACAGGAGGGCGGGGCCGCCCCGGGCGATGACCCGGCGGTGGATCTCGGCGATTTCGAGGTAGGGATCCACCGGGGCCGAGATGGTCAGCAGCTCGCCTTCCCTCGCGAGCACCGCCAAGTAGGCGCGCAGATCCTGCAAAAGAGTGGAGCTCACCTTTGCAACTCCGGTTAACTGTGCTAGATTACGGCCGTTCGCGGCAGAAACCGCCGAGCGGTCAATCCTTCAGAAACAGCTGGTGGTATTCTTCCTTGCTGAGGTGCCGGCGCAGGAGGCCGGTGAGGAGCTCGACCGCTGCCTCGACCTCGGAATCGCTCAGGCGGGGAATGAGGGCCGTCAGCACGGCGGGCTCCGCAAAATTCTTCAGAAAAAAATGAAGCGACCGTTCATCCGTCGGGCGATCCAGACCGAAACAGATGGCAGATGCCCCTCCGGAAGGGGCGTTACGATGCTGTTTTTTATCGTTCATCTCTGATGGTTCCGCAAAAAGCCGTCACCCAAGCCAAGATGGCTAAGCACAAAAGTTCGATATACAAGGCGCGGTGGTGTTGCGAAAGCGGAGACGTACATCAGGTACGTCGAGCATTTCGCGACCCGCCGCAACGCAGTAGATC
>JAJYKH010000316.1 GCA_021788685.1 Deltaproteobacteria bacterium
GATTCAGGGGGGACGGTGACCTTGACCTGGCGCAGCACCTCGCCCGACCCCTCCGCCACGAAAGCGCCCTCCTCCTCCCGCACCGGATCGACCCGCCGCCCGCCCGGGAGGCGCAGCACCGTGGTCCCTTCGATCTCGAACCCCTGCTCGTCGAGCAGCTGCAGGTATTCGGTCAGCTCGACCTCGTTGCCCTTGGAATCCACCACCAGAATCTTCCTGCCGGTTTCCTCTTCTTTTCCGAACATCCGGGACCTCCCGTCGACTGGGTTGGAGGTTCTAGGTTGGAGGGCTGGAGGCTGGAGCCTGAAGGGCCGACCGAAGCCCCGCCTCGAAGCGCTCATCAGACCGGTGCCGCGCCGTCACCTCCATTCTACCATTGTCCCCGGCCCTCGATACAGCGGCCGGGGATTTCTCTGATCCTGCCGACGCCCCGCTGAACGAAACCAGGCAGCGGGAGAGATTTTATGCTATGATGGGCGCGCTGTTCAGCATATCGGGACGATACCGCCGGGAAAAGGGGTCCATGGGAACCGAGCAAAACAACAGGAATACGGCACTCGCCCTGGCCGTGCCGGTGATCGGCATTCTGCGGGGAATCGAAGGCGGCTTCTTCGGCGAGGTGATGGACGCCGCCTTCGGGGCGGGGCTCCAGGCCATCGAGGTGACCCTGAACACCCCCGGCGCCGAACGGATGGTGGCCGCCAACCGGCCCCGGGTGCCGGCCGGCCGGCTGCTCGGCATGGGGACCGTCCGCAACCCGGAGGAAGCCCGCCGCGCCCTGGCGGCGGGGGCCATGTTCCTCGTCACCCCCAATCTCGACCCGGAGGTGATCGGGCTCGCCATAGAAGCCGGCGTGCCGGTGGTCGCCGGCGCCCTCACCCCCACCGAGGTATACGCGGCCTGGCAGGCGGGGGCCGCCCTGATCAAGGTCTTTCCCTGCGGGCCGGTGGGCGGGCCGCGCTATATCCGCGAGCTGCGGGGGCCGTTCGATCACATCCCCCTCGCGGCGGTGGGGGGCGTGTCGATCGAGAACCTGCGGGACTACTTCGCCGCCGGGGCCACGGCGGTGGGGGTGGGCGCCTCCTTGTTCGGCAAGGAGGCCCTGGCCGGGCGGAACCTCCCGGAAATCGCCGCCCACGTAAAAAAATTCATTGAGCATTGCCGCTCTTTCGATTAATTGCCTCTCATACCCTTATTTCCAGAACAACGGGAGCAGATCCATGTACAGGCCTCAGATCAAGGTGGTTGACTGTACGGTCCGCGACGGCGGCCTCATGAACAAATGGCAGTTCGACGAAAAATTCGTCAAGAAGGTCTACGAGTCCCTGGCCGAGGGGGGCATCGACTACATGGAGATCGGGTACCTGAGCTCCGAGGCCTCCTTCTCGCGGGAGGAGTACGGCGCCTGGAAGTTCTGCGCCGAAAGCGATCTGCGGCGGATCATCGGCAACGAGGAAAAGAAGATCAAGCTCTCGGCCATGGCCGACATCGGCCGCATCGACTACGACGACATCCTGCCCAAGGCGGAAAGCTCGCTCGACATGGTCCGGGTCGCCTGCTACGCCCACCAGGTGGACAAGGCCATCGACCTGGCCCATCACTGCCAGGACAAGGGCTACGAGACCACCATCAACCTGATGGCGGTCTCCACCGTGGGGCTGCGCGAGCTGGACGAGGCCCTGAGCGATCTGGCCAAGAGCCGGGTGCCGGTCATCTACCTGGTGGACAGCTTCGGGGCCTTCTACTCCGAGGACATCGACACCCTGGCCAAAAAATACATGGAGAGCCTGCCGGGGAAGACCATCGGCATCCACGCCCACAACAACCAGCAGCTCGCCTTCGCCAACACCATCGCGGCGATCATCAACGGCATCAACTACCTCGACGCCACCCTGTACGGCATCGGGCGGGGGGCCGGCAACTGCCCCCTCGAGCTGCTCATCTCCTTCCTGAAGAACCCGAAATTCAAGGTGCGGCCGCTCATCGACGCCATCGAGCAGGAGATCCTTCCCTGGCGCGAGAAGATCGACTGGGGCTACTTCATCCCCTACATGGTCAACGGGGTGCTCAACCAGCACCCCCGCACGGCCATGGCCTGCATGGAATCGGAGAACAAGAACAAGATCACCGCCTACTTCGACCAGATGACGGCGGCCACCGACCTGCTGTAACGCAAGCGGCCACAGGGCACTACATCTGCTTTGTTATCGGCCCGCATACCCGCTCCCCGTGATCGGTTACTTGAAACCGGCCCCAAGGAGCTGCAAGACGCAAGGGCCCGGTTCCGTAAGGAGCCGGGCCCTTTTTTTCTTTTTTTTGGTTGACTGATCTCCTTTAAAATCGCACGCCGCACCGGTTGACAGGGGGAGCACCGCCGTGAAAACCTGAAGCGAGGGCAAGCCCGCCTCTCAGGCATATCCGGACCGAACCTGCGTTGTCCCCGCGAAGGAGCAGGCCCATGGCAGATCCCGCAGAAGAGCTCGAACCCGGCGACGGCCTGCTGGTGGTGGACGTGCAGCAATGCTTCTGCCCGGGGGGAGACCTGCCGGTGCCCGAGGGCGACCGGGTGGTGCCCGTCCTCAACGCCTGGCTGGCCGCGGCCACGGACAAACGAATCCCGGTCTACGCCTCCCGCGACTGGCACCCGCCCCACCACGTGAGCTTCGTGGAGATGGGGGGCGACTGGCCGCCCCACTGCCTCCAGGACACCGAGGGCGCCGCCTTTCACCCCGATCTCGACCTTCCCCCCCAGACGGTGAAAATCTCCAAAGGCGTGCGGCTGGACCACGACCAGAATTCCGCCTTCGACGAAACCGGCCTTGCCTTCCGCCTCCGCCGGGACAAAGTCGGCCGGCTGTGGGTGGGCGGTCTCGCCCTGGACGTCTGCATCCTTGCCTCGGTGCTCGATGGCCGCCGGGAGGGGTTCGAGATGGTGCTCATCGAGGAGGCCACCCGGCCGGTGGATGCCCGGGCCGGCCGGAAGGCCCTGGTCAGGATGCGGGAAGCCGGGGCCAGGATCTTCGCCGCGGAAACGGTCGGAGGGTGATCTCCGTGCCGGTGGACAGCTTCTGAACCGGAGAAGGCCTACCGCTGGCCGCCCACAGAAAAAAGGACGGGCAAGTCCGCACCATATCTCGCCTGACAAACGTATTGATTTCGGGCCGGAGAGTTGTTCCCTGCGAAGCGATTGGTATAGACTGAATTGAAGGAACTTTTCTTCGGCCCGCCCGGGCCTTCATCTTGACATTCCCAACGATACCGGCTTTTGCCCCGCCTTTGCCAAGACAACCAGCACAGGAGGAGACATGGCGAACGGACCACTGGAATTGACGCCGGAGCAGCTGCGCCGCACCTGCGACCCTTCGATCTTCTCATTCACCAGCACCGCGGACATCCCGCCCCTCGACGGGGTGATCGGCCAGGACCGGGCCCTGGGCGCCGTCCACTTCGGCATCCACATCAAGAGCAAGGGGTACCACATGTATGCCCTGGGGCCGGTGGGCACCGGCAAGCGGACCATCATCCAGAAATTCCTGGAAAAGGACGCCGCCGGCAAGCCGGTGCCCGACGACTGGCTCTACGTGAACAACTTCGAGGACGAGGACAAGCCCCGGGCCCTGCGGCTCCCGGCCGGCAAGGGACGGGAATTCCGGGACGACATGGACCACCTGGTGGAGGACCTCAAGTCAGACGTCCCCCGGGGCT
>JAJYKH010000317.1 GCA_021788685.1 Deltaproteobacteria bacterium
CCTAACCCCAAAAGAACGGCTTGACAGTTGTGGCTCATAGAAGGTTGGAGGAGCGCTTCGCTTGAGGCAACGGCTTAAAAGACTTTGCCTCCAACCTCAAACCTCCAACCTTCAACCCCTCACACCGTCTCCACCTCCAGGATAATCCGGGCGCGCTCGGCAATGGCCCGCCGGGAGATCTCCTCGTAGTCGAGCAGCTCCTGGGGTTTCCCGCTTTTGGGCCGCTTCCGGACCGCCAGCGTATGGACCGGCACGGCCGCCGTGGCGAGGGCGCTCTTCACCGACTCCCCGAGCCCGCCCTCGGCATAATGGTCCTCCACAGTCAGAATGGCCCGGGTGGCGCTCGCCGCCTCCCGGAGGGTTTCCTCGTCCACGGGCTTGACGCTGTAGAGATCGATCACCCGGATGAAGATCTCCTCCTTTTTCAGCTCCTCGTAGGCGGCCAGGGCCTCGAATAGGGTGATGCCGGCCGCTGCCACGGTCAGCATGTCATTGTCACTTTTCCGGAGCACCTTGCTGCCGCCGATGGGAAACCGCTCTTCGGGGCCGTACAGGAGAAGGGTGGCGGCCCGGGTGGTGCGGAGGTAGACGATCCCCGGGTGGCGGGCCGCCTCCTCCACCAGCCGCTCGGTAGCCATGGCGTCGGCCGGATAGAGCACCGCCGAGCCCAGGATCGCCCGGAACATGGCCAGGTCCTCCAACCCCATCTGGGAGGGGCCGTCCTCGCCGATGGACACCCCGGCGTGGGAGCCGGCGATCTTCAAGTTGGCATCGGAGTACTGACTCATCCGGATCTGGTCGTAGGCCCGGGACAGGAAGGCGGCGAAGGTGGAGACGAAGGGCAGCTTGCCCCGAAGGGACAGCCCCAGCGCCGTCCCCAGCATGTTCTGCTCGGCGATGTACATCTCGAAGAAGCGGTCCGGGTAGGCATCTCCGAAGATTTCCGCGTAGGTGGAGTTGCTCACCTCGGCGTCCAGGCTCACCAGCTCCGGGAAGGCGGGATAGAGCCTCTTGAGGGCATTGCCGTAGGCCTTGCGGGTGGCCACCGCCTGGCCGGCGGCATAGGCCGGCGGCTCCGGCTCCCGGGCCGGGCGGATTTCCGGCTCCAGCGGCTCGGGAAGCGGGATGCTCCCCCGCACCGTGCAGTTGACTTGGCCCATTTGGGCGAGGGCCTGCTGATAGTCTTTCATGTCGAGCGGCTTGCCGTGCCAGCCGTTCTGCCCCTCGACGGCCGGGGCCCCCTTGCCCTTGATGGTCCGGGCGATGATCATCATCGGCCGGCCGAGGGATTGTCGGGCCTTTTCGAAAGCCCGGACGATTTCAGGCATGGAATGGCCATCGATGATGATCGTCTCCCAGTCGAAAGACGCCACCCGCCGCTCGTAGGCGTGGAGATCGTGTCCGTACATGGTCTCGCCGCGCTGCCCCAGGCGGTTCACGTCGATGATCCCCACCAGGTTGTCCAGCCGGTAGTGGGCGGCGATCTGGATCGCCTCCCACTGGGAGCCCTCGGACATTTCGCTGTCCCCGAGCAGGACATAGGTGCGGTAGGGAAGCTTGTCGAGGTACTTGGCATTCATCGCCATGCCCACCCCGATGGAGAGCCCCTGGCCGAGGGAGCCGGTGGCCGCCTCCGCGTAGCGGAACGCCCGGGTGGGGTGGCCTTCGAGCGGGCTGCCGAACTGCCGGTAGGTGAACATCTCTTCTTCGGTCACCTTGCCGGCGGCCAGCCAGAGGGCATAGAACAGGGGCGAGGCATGGCCCTTGGAGAAGATCAGCCGGTCGTTGTTGGGGTGGTCCGGCCGGTCGAGGTCGTACCGGAAGGTGCCGCCGAACAGGAGTCCGGTCATCAGGTCGGTGGCGGAAAGGGAGGAGGTGGGGTGGCCCGAGCCAGCCATGGTAGTGGCCGCCAGGACATAGTACCGGATCAGAGTGGCCAGTTGCTGCAGCTTGACGAGGCTGTCGGTCATGGACCCTCCCCGGCGGCACCATCTGCTTGCCGCCATCATCTATAGGGTTCGTGGATGATCGTCGGGCTCGGGAAACGGGTCGGGTGCTGAAATGACAGCTTGCACCCGCGGGTGCGGCCCCTATCCCAATTATCGGAGCAAGCCGGAAGGACTGTCAAGGCGGGGCGGACTCACTCCCAAACCCCGGCGATGGCCGCGCCGCAGGCCCCGCAGGCGGAGCCGGTCATCTTCCGGTTGATGACCCGGAACCCGTAGCGGCTGATCACCTCCGTCCCGCACTGGGGACAGAAGGTATTCTCGCCCCCTTCGCCGGGGATGTTCCCCTGGTAGACGTAGCGGAGCCCCTCCTCCAGGCCGATCTCCCGGGCCAGCCGCAGGGTGGAGGCGGGGGTGGGGGGGCGGTCCATCATCTTGTGGGTGGGATGGAAGGCGGTGACGTGCCAGGGGATGGAGGCGTCGATCCCCTTGACGAAGCGGGCAATGTCGCGCAGCTCCTCGGGCGAGTCGTTCCAGCCCGGGATGACCAGGGTGGTGATCTCGACCCACACCCCCAGCTCGTGGAGAAGGCGGACGTTCTCAAGGACCGGGGCCAGCCGCGCCTTGCACACCTCCCGGTAGAACTTTTCGGTGAAGGCTTTGATGTCGACGTTGATGCCGTCCAGCATCTGGGCGAGCGGCTTGACCACCTCGCGGCCCATGAAGCCGTTGCTCACGAAGACGTTCTTCAGGCCGCGCTGATGGGCCACCACCCCGCAGTCGTAGGCGAATTCGTAGAAAATGGTCGGCTCGACATAGGTGTAGCTGATGCTCCGGCAGCCCGCCCCTTCAGCCGCCGCCACCACCTCCTTGGCGGTGCGCTCCTGGCCGACGATCTCCGCGCTCCGCCGGCTGGGGAACTGAGAGATCTGGTAGTTCTGGCAGTGCTCGCACTTGAAGTTGCAGCCCACGGTGGAAATGGAATAGCTGGTGGAGCCGGGTTGAAAGTGGAAGAGCGGCTTTTTTTCGATGGGATCGACGTTCTCCGCAACCAGCCTGCCGTAGACCAGGCTGTACAGGCGGCCGCCCACGTTCTTGCGCACCCCGCAGATGCCGACCCGCTCCTCCTTGATGTGGCAGCCGTGGCCGCAGAGGTGGCACCAGACCTGGTTGTCCTTTTCCGCTTCCCAGAAGAGCGCTTCCTTCATGTCGATTCCCCTCTGTTGACTTCCTCCGGCGAACTATCGAGAATACCCGAAAATGGTTGCCCCTTGAGGAAAACCTTTTTACCACGAAGGACACGAAGCGCACGAAGGAAAGTAAAATCAGGACCTTACCTTCGTGTCCTTCGTGGTGGATCCAGGTGGTGGATCCAGATTGACCACCATCGTGAACCCGATCGAGTTTCCCAAATGAAGGATGACGACTGCGTCCGCTTCCTCCAGGAGGTGCTTCCCCGTCTGGACCTGCGCTGGCCCGGCTTTCGCAAGGTGCGGGGCCAGGTCTGCAAGCGGCTCGCCCGGCGGCTAATCGAGCTGGATCTGCCCGATCTTGCCGGCTATCGGCAGCTCCTTGCCACCCGCCCGGCGGAATGGGAAATTCTCGATTCCCTGTGCCGCATCAGCATATCACGGTTCCACCGGGACCGCCGCTGCTTCGAGGAGCTCGCGGGCGAGGTGCTGCCGGAGATCGTCCGCCAGGCGCAGGCCACAGGCGGGCCGGTCCGGATCTGGAGCGCGGGCTGCGCCTCGGGCGAG
>JAJYKH010000318.1 GCA_021788685.1 Deltaproteobacteria bacterium
CGGGCTCGAGCTTGGTGAGCAAATTGATCTGTTGGTCGGTGATTCCCACTGCCAGGTACTCGTCGGCGATCCGGAGGACGGCAACGTATTTCTTGGGGGCGAGCATGCGGGTGTCGAGCACCCGGATCAGGGAGCCGCCGCGGCCGGGCGCGTCCTTGCCCCAGCCCATTTTCCGGAGCCAGACGGCCAGGAGGGCGATCAGGCCCAGCACCAGGGCCAGCGCCCCGAACGCCTTGAGCATGGTCACGAAGAGCGAGGCGGTCTGCTGCAGGTCCCGCCCCGATCCCGCCACCCGGAGATGACCGGCGGGCGTCTCCTGGGCAAGGGCGGCGGCCGGTCCCAGGAGCGGCATGGCCACCGCCAGGCCGACGACCGCCGCCAGGAGGAGCAGCAGCATCACACCGCTTCTGCGGCGGCCGGCGTCCCTTTGCGACATGGCTGCGGGTCCCACGTTTTTCTCCATTCAACCCATGTTCTTGATGCGGTCGGCCTGGCTGATGATCTCGGTGATCCGCACCCCGAACCGGTCGTTGATGACGATCACCTCGCCTTTGCCGAGCAGCTTCTCGTTGACATAGATTTCCACGGTTTCGCCGGCCGCCTTGTCCAGCTCCACCACCGAGCCCTGGGTGAGCTGCAGCAGCCGGTTGATCACCATGCTGCTTTTGCCGAGCTCCACCGTCACCTCCAGCGGGATGTCGAGGAGAAAATCCAGGTTGTGGCTGCCGGCCCCCCCCTGGGCGGCGGGGCTGTCGCTCAGCTCCTCGAAGCCGGCCGCCTGGGAGCCACCCCAGTCGGCGCCTCCCGTGCTTTTGCCGCCGCTCTTTTGATTCTGCAGTGCCTCGGCCCAGCCATCATCGACGGGTTCGTCAGCCATCTCCTTCCTCCTTTAAAGCTTTCAGCTGTCAGCAAGCTGCACTTCCAATCCGCTCGTCCTTGCCGATCGCTGATCTCATCTCAGTCCCGTTCCGGGTTGAGCACCTTGCGCTTGATGAGAAATGCCTTGTTCCCCCGGTGGATGCCCGGCGTGCCCATGAATTTGCGGACCCCGGCCACGAAGGCGGGAAGCAGGTCGTCCTTCCGCCGGTCGAGCTGGATGATGTCCCCCTTGTCCAGCTCGAGGACGTCCCCGGCCGGGATGTGGGCCGTGCCGAGCTGGATGCGGAAATCCACCGGCACGTTCTTGATGTTCTCCGTGAGAATGCGGTGCTGGATCAGGTCCTCGTCGCTTTGCTCCCGCTGGAAGGTGCCCATGAGCTTCTTTTTCACCGATTCCAGGTTGGCGAGGGGGATGCAGGTGGTGATGCTGCCGATGGGGCGGTCCATGTCCACTTCGAACTTGTTGATGACCACCACGTCCTCCGGCTCGCAGATTTTGGCGAACTGGGGGTTGATCTCGCTCCGGACGTACTGGACCTTGAGCGGCTGCAGGGAGTACCAGGCCTTTTCCAGATCGGTGAGCAGAAGGTTGACCACCCGCCGGATCAGCCGCTGCTCGATGGCGGTGAAGTCCCGCCCCTCGATGCGCACCGTGCGGGCGGCGCTGCCGCCGAGAAAGCTCTCCACGAAGGTGAAGACCAGCTTGGGCTCGAGCACCAGCAGGGCATGGCCCCGGAAGGGATCCATCTTGAAAATCTGCAGGCTGCTCGGCACCGGCAGGGTGCGGACGAAGGCGCCGAAGCGCTCCAGCTCCATAGGGACGGAGCTGAGGTCGATGATCCGCCGGAGGGAGTTGGTGAGGGAGGTGCGGATGGAGCGGAGAAAGGCGTCGTTGATGAACTCCAGGGCCGGCATCTTGACCTGGACGATCCGCTCCTGCCGGGTGAAGTCGTATGGAGTATAGCCGAGCGCCTCGGTATCGAGCGGTTCCTCGGGCTCCTCGATCTCGCCGCCGGAGATGCCCTTCAGCAACGCATCGACTTCGTCTTGGCTCAGTATCTGTTCCATAGTGCCGTTAAGTGCCCGGAGCTTACTGGACGACGAACTCGGTGAAGTAGATGTTGACCACCCGGTCCGGCCGCATGACCTGGTTGAAGCGCTGCAGCAGCTCATCCCGGATCCGGATCTTGCCCTCGGGGGTCATGACGTCGTCGAAGGTCAGGCTGGTGAGCATCATGATCACCATGTCCCGCAGCTTCGGGGTGGCCAGGGTAGCGCGCCCCACCGCCTCCTTCGTTTCCATTTCGAGCTGGATCTGGACCTTGAGGTAGCGTTTGCCGCTGGGGTCCGCGAGGTTGACCACGAAGGGATCGAGGGAGAACAGCTCGCCGATGATCTTGGGCGGCGCGGCATGAACGGCTGCGTGCTTGGCGCTCTTGTGCGAGGCCAGGAGCTTGGTGTAGGCGAAAAAGCCGCCGCCGCCGGCCAGCAGGACGACCACCCCCAGAATGATGAAAAAGAGCAGCTTTGATTTCTTGCGGCTGCCTTCATGGACTTCCGGTTCTTCGGCCATGCCTTTCTCCTGTAAAATCGAGACGGATCGAAACCGAGCCCGACCTGCCGTTGCCGTCGGCCCCGAGGAACGCAAACCGTGTGCCACTTGGCCTTGAGGGCGCCCCTGAGCTGATAACATACTGTTTTTGAACGATTTTGCACGTTCAATTTAAAAGCAGCCCCCGCAGGCGGGGACGGGTCGGAGTCATTATCTTGACCGTGGGCCGGGGGGGCGGCGTCAAAAAAACCGTCGGCCGCCCGCTGCGGTTCGGGTGGATGTACAAATGGGCGGGATTATGGTACATAGGCTGTTTCAGCTTGAAGAGCGCCTGCGGGGCCGGAAACGCCCCGGCAGCGGGCGGCTTCTTCCGGAACGGGAGCAGGCAGGCGCGCCGGCACCCCGGCTGGCGCCGGCGCTTCATGGCAACAGCACAAAAGCGGCCCGGGTCCGCCTGGCGGCCGTTGACAGCAGAGGAGCACGAACATGGCAATGACGGTAACGGAAAAGATTCTGGCGGCCCATCTGGTGGAAGGGGAGCTGAAAAAAGGGACCGAAATCGGCATCCGCATCGACCAGACCCTCACCCAGGACGCCACCGGCACCATGGCCTACCTGGAGTTCGAGGCCATCGGCATCCCCCGGGTGCAGACCGAGCTGTCGGTCTGCTACGTGGACCACAACCTGGTGCAGTCCGACTTCAAGAACGCCGACGACCACCGGTTTCTCCAGTCGGTCGCCCGCAAATACGGCCTCTACTTCTCGCCGCCGGGGAACGGCATTTCCCACCAGATCCACCTGGAGCAATTCGGCCTTCCGGGCAAGACCCTGCTCGGCTCCGACAGCCACACCCCCACCGGCGGCGGCCTGGGCATGCTCGCCATCGGCGCGGGCGGCCTGGACGTGGCCATGGCCATGGCCGGGAAGCCCTTCTACCTGGTCATGCCCAAGATCTACGGGGTGAAGCTCACCGGCAAGCTCAATCCGTGGGTTTCCGCGCGGGACGTGCTGCTGGAGATCCTCCGCCGGCTCACCGTGAAGGGCGGGGTGGGCTACGTCATGGAATACTTCGGGCCGGGGGTGCAGGAGCTTTCGGTCACCGACCGGGCGGCGATCACCAACTTCGGCGCCGAGCTGGGGGCCACCTCCTCGGTGTTTCCCTCGGACGAGAGAACCCGGAAGTTCCTGGAGAGCCAGGGCCGCGCCGAGAGCTGGCGCGAGCTGGCGGCCGACCCGGATGCGGTCTACGATGAGGTGATGGAGATCGACC
>JAJYKH010000319.1 GCA_021788685.1 Deltaproteobacteria bacterium
GGTGGGCATGTACCTCCTTTGGAGGACCCCCCACCGGGTCACCGGCTCTTTTGCGATTCTCGCTCTTTGCCTGGCCTTGTGTGTCTATGCCCCGGCATCCTACTGGAGTGAGGTGGAGTCGATCGAAGCCCAGAACTACCAGCACGGCACCGGCAAGGAGCGGGTGGAGAGCTGGGAGGGCGGCTGGAAGATGTTTCTCGATCACCCGATCATCGGGGTGGGCGCCATGAATTTCGGCGTCTGGCTCCCCGATTATTATCCCCTTGACTGGAAAAAGAACAGGATGTGGGGCCGGGTGGCCCATTCCCTCTACTTCACCATTCTCCCGGAAATGGGCCTGATCGGGACCATGCTCTTTGTGCGCATCCTGCTGTACAACCGCAGAACCAACCGACTCATCGCCAAGCTGGAAGAGGACAAGGGCAAGCTCCTCGCGGCCTCCTCCCTGCCGCCCTCTGAACGGGAGGCCATGAGCCGGGCGATCCGCACGCTGTACTTCATTTCTCTTGCCTACAAAGGGGCCATGATCGGCTTCCTCGTCACCGGGACATTCATCTCCGTCTTCTGGTACGGGTACTTCTGGAGCATCACCGCCGCGGTGGTGGTGACCGGGAATCTCGCCCGGAAGCTGGAGGATGAGATCAGGGCCGCCTCCCGGCCGGGGGCGGACGGCCGCGTTCCGGAGGACACCCCGGTGCCGGTAAGCGACTCCCTTGCCAAGGCCGCAATGCCATGAAGATGATCTTCCGCCGCCGGCGCAAGAACGAGGCCTCGCCTGAAATGGGAGCGGGACCGGTGCTCAAAAACAAGCTGATCAGCGATGTAACCGTTACTACGACGGTTTTCTTCCTCAACCGTTCCATTTCCTTTCTGCGGGGGTTCGTGGTGGCCCGACTGCTCAACCCCTCCCTCTACGGCTACTTCAGCGGCCTCAGCCTGATTTTTCTCTACAATGCCCAGGGGCACCTGGGGATTCTCCACGGCTTGAACCGGAGCCTCTCCATCGCGCGGGGGGAAAAGAATGACGGGGCCTACGAGTCGGTGAAGAACAACGCCATCACGGCCATTGCCATTCTTTCGGTTCTGATCAGCGCCGGGATCATTCTGTTTTCCATCCTGAAAAGCGGTGAGTACGACAGCAGGATTATCTGGGGCATGCGGGTCTACGCGGTGGTCGCCGCCATGTACCACTTCGAATACCTGTATCATTCCTTTCTGCGCGCCGACCATCGTTTCCGGGAGATCAACGCCTCCCGGATGATCTTCGCCATCTCCAATCTGCTGCTGGTGGTGGTCCTGGCGAAGATGTTCTCGTTCTACGGGGTGATCGCGGCCCTGGCCGCCTCGATGGTCCTGGAAATCACCTTCCTTCTGTACCGGGTGAGGCTCAGGCCCCGGTTCGCCCTGGATTTCAGCCTGATCAAACATCTCATCGCCACGGGCGCGCCCGTCTCCTTCGCCTTTCTCATCGAAATGTTCATGAACAGCGTCGACCGGCTGATGATCATCAAATTTCTTGACTCGGAGCAGCTCGGTTATTACGGCATCGCCGCCACCTTTTCCCTGGAGCTCCTGCTGCGGATCCCGGAAATCATCACCTACGTGATCTACCCCCGCATTCTGGAGAAATACGGCCAGACCCGCAACGCCGCCGACTTGCTGAGCTATTTCCAGGCTCCCTCGATCATGATCGGCTGCATCATGGCGGTGATCATCGGGCTCATGTTTCTCAGCGTCGATTTCATCATTTCCACTCTCCTGCCCCGTTACACCGCCGCGATCATGGTCACCAAGATCCTGGTCTTCTCCACCTATTTCCTCTCCATCAATCAGGTGGCGGTGCGGATCATCATGACGATTAACAAGACACGGCCGCTGCTGGTATTACAGATCGCGGCGATCCTGTGCAATGTGATTTTGAACTACATAACTATTTCCCATGGTTATGGGATCAATGGGGTGGCGGTATCAACCGGGATATCGCTCTTCCTCTACTCGGCGGCCATTACCCATACCGCCTTGAAGATGATCTCCATCGGATTTTTCGAGTCAGTGAAGAAACAGGCTGGCCTCTACCTGCCGTTCGGGTATTCCCTTCTTGCACTCCTGCTGGTGGAACAGTTCAGAACCGTGCTCGTGTCGTTCCCGTACGAAATCCTGACGGTATTTTTCAATATTTTTTTCTTCGTAGTCATGATTTCGCCTATGGCCTGGTATTTGATCAGGGCTGAAGAGTTGAGAAAATTTCTGAAGGCATGCGCCTAAACATGGAGCCCTCCGTAATCTGATCGAGGTTCGACATGTTTTTTATATTGACTACAGGGCGGAGCGGAAGCGCATCGATAGCCAAGTATTTATCACGCAGCAATGAGTTGGTTTGTTTGCACGAGCCGGAGCCGGTCTTGATCAAAGAGGCTACGTTGTATGCCAGAGGTGAATTTTCTCAGGCGCAGATGGTCGAGTTGCTGCATCGTACGCGGCCAAAGTCCATTGGTGGACGTTCGTACGGCGAATCCAACCAGAAGCTGGCTTTCATTATCCCTGCGCTCCTGGAAGCATTTCCGGGATGTAAATTGATATGGCTGGTGCGGGACGGAAGGTCCGTCGTCAATTCAATCTATTCGCTTGGCTGGTATGATCTGAATTTTCTCCAAGACAGCTTGTGGCAGAAGTATCTCGTCACGGCTCCCGATGTCGGGGAAATGGTGAACGACGTGTGGAGGGACATGTCATCTTTCTCCAAATGCTGTTGGTATTGGAGTTTTGTTAACAGGTGCATCAAGAAGGAATTGGATCTACTTCCCCGGAATCAATGGCAGCTTCAGAAGATCGAAAACGTTAATTGTAAATCTCTGCTCAAATTTTTACATTCAACTGTTAGAGCGAAGGACGTGCCTTGGGTCAATAAGAAAAAGAAAAGCAGAAGTGTGCAGGATTGGCATGGTTGGAGCGAAGAAATGAAGCAGGAATTCCAGTTAATCTGCGGAAATGTCATGCACGAGCTGTACCCGGGCTGGCGGGACGGGGACGGCAACTGGGTCGATTTTCATGAAATTTCTCCATTGACCAAAGCAAAACATTATTTCCAGGACAAATTGGTCGATGTTCAAGGGAAACAAAGCTGGATTTACAAATTCGTGAGCTGGCCGACCCGTCTTCTCTTCAGGAGCCGCTCGGAAGCCATCCTGGAAAAGTTCGCGCTTGTTTACCGCTGGTTTTCGGGGGAAAGCTGACCCCCCCCCGATCCTGGAAGAACGTTTCCAAGGTGAGCTTTTGGGAAATGAAGAAATGAAACTGGTCGGTGTGGCAGACGGTAATCCTTTTGCTCCGACAACCTGGTCGGGGTCGAGCTCCCACTTTTTCAAGGAGCTTCGCGATCGTGGATTGCTGACCGTAGCGGTGTCCGGGGACCCCGACCCGTGGCTCAATCGCGTCTGCCAGGTCGCGAATTTCAGGCTGCCGCTGGACAGCTGGAAGTTCGGTTATCACCTCGATACCAGGCACTACCGCGCCATGACCCGAAAGGTTAGAAGGGAGCTGGCCCAAGTCCGGGAGGAGTACACCCACATCCTGCAGATCTACTCTCATTACGACGTGCCGGGCCTGGCGCGCGGCCGGAAGATCACCTGTGCCTACCAGGACGGCAACCTGGCCCGCCGGCTCGACAATCCGTTCGGCCATCCTCCGGTGTCCC